>JAYUYY010000780.1:0-3717 GCA_043752225.1 Sandaracinaceae bacterium
CGCGATGGCTTGCTCGACGCGCCCATCGCAGCTTCCGGCATCAAGATCCTGTTCGCGTTTCCGGGCCTCGTGCTCGGCACGCTGTTCGTCACGCTGCCGTTCATGGTGCGCGAGGTCGCGTACGTGCTCGAGGAGATCGGCACGAGCGAGGAAGAAGCCGCAGCGACGCTGGGCGCTTCTCCCGCGCAGATCTTCTGGCGCGTGACGCTGCCGAACATCCGCGTCGGCCTCGGCTACGGGTTGCTCATGACGGTCGCGCGCTCGCTCGGCGAGTTCGGCGCGGTGCTCGTGCTCGGCGGCAGCATCTCGCACGAGACCCAGACCGCGACCACGTTCATCCACGACGCGATCGAAGAGCGCAAGACCGCCGGCGCATACGGCATGGCTCTCGTGCTCGCCTTGCTCAGCGTCGGCTTGTGGACCGCACTGCATTACCTCGCGAACGAGCGCGCGAAGAAGATGGCGCGCTGAGCGCTTTGAAAGAGAGCACTGCATCATGAAGATCCGCGTTCAAAACATCTGCAAGACCTTCAAGAGCACGGCAGGCCTCTTCAAAGCCGTCGACAACGTGAGCTTCGAGGTCGAGAGCGGCTCGCTGGTCGCGCTGCTCGGACCCTCGGGAAGCGGCAAGAGCACGATCCTGCGCATCCTCGCCGGGCTCGACTCAGCCGACTCGGGCCAGGTGTTCTTCGGCGACGAAGCCGCGACCGATGTGCACGCACGCGCGCGTTCGGTCGGCTTCGTGTTCCAACACTACGCGCTCTTTCGCCACCTTACAGTCGGCGAGAACGTCGCGTTCGGGCTCGACGTGCGCGGCGTGCCGAAGGAACAAGCGCGCGATCGCGTGAACGCGTTGCTGGAGCTCACCAGCCTCGGCGGCTTGCAGCATCGCTATCCCGCGCAGCTCTCGGGCGGCCAGCGCCAACGCGTCGCGCTCGCACGCGCGCTCGCACCCGATCCGAAATTGCTATTGCTCGACGAGCCGTTCGGCGCGATCGACGCGAAGGTCCGCGAAGAGCTGCGCGAGTGGATCCGCAAGCTGCACGATGAGGTCGGCGTCACCTCGATCTTCGTCACCCACGATCAAGACGAAGCGTTCTCCGTCGCCGATCGCGTGCTGCTCATCCACCAAGGCAGAGTCGAGCAGCTCGGCTCACCGACCGAGATCTTGGATGACCCGGAGACCGAGTTCGTCGCGCGCTTCGTCGGCGAGGTCAGCGTGTTCGGCGCGCAGGTGAAGGACGGCATCGCGACCGCGGGCGCGCTCAAGGCCAAGCTCAACGAGCAGGATGACGTCAGCTACCGCGACGGCGAACAGGTGAACCTCGTGATCCGCAGCTACGACCTCAAGCTCTGGCGCGAGGACCCGGGGATCGCGACCGTTCAACGTATGGTCACGCTGGGCGACCGCGTCCGGGTCTACGCCCAGATCGATGGCGCGGGCGCGATTACCGCCCAGTTTCCGCGGCGAAGCAGCCTCTTGAAGGGCGTCACACCGGGCTGCCGAGTGCAGCTCGAGGTCACCACCGCGCGCGCGTACCCCGCCGATCAAAGCGCCGGCCGGACCCCCGAGCTCGAGGCGTCCATCACTTCCCCGTGACCCCACTGGGTGTCCCAGCGCCAGATAAGGTAATTGCTATTCCATGACACGGAAAATCCATCGCTCGCGCGAGCGGACCGTCTCGAACGCCGTCCAGCCGAGGGCGGGCGTGAGCTTCGACGTCGAGATTTGGCGCGAGGTGGGACGACACCTCGAGCTGCCTGAGACCATTCAACGCGTCGCGCGCATCGCGCAGCGCATCGCCCCGATCGACGCGATCGTAGTGCGCCGCGTCGAGCAACGCCCTGCGCGCATCACCACGATCGCGTTCGGCGCAGCGGGCTCGTTCCCAGAGCCCGAGACGCTGCGCACCGAATGCGACGCGCAAGCCGAGCGCGCGCTGATCAAGTTCCTCGACACCAATCAGCCGGTGCTGCTCGACGATGCACCGACGTCACTGCGCCGCGCCCTCTTGCCGGCGCACGTCGACGTATGCGCGATCGCGGGACCGTTAGTCGTGAGCGGCGAGCCGGTGGGCATCGTGCTCTTGCTGTCGAGCACCGCCGGCGCGCTCGATGAAGAGCATCTCGACTCCGCGCGCGGGATGCTCGAGCCGATCAGCGTCGCGTTCGAGAGTGATCTGCGCTTGCACGAGCTCACGCGGATGCGCGAAGCGCTCGAGGCCGATCGCCGCGCGTTGCTCAACCGACTCGGTCGCGCCGAGATCGCCGACACCGTCGTCGGCTCGAGCTTGGGCCTGAAGCTGGTGATGGAGCGCGTCGAGCAAGTCGCGCGCACCGATGCGCCGGTGTTGCTGCTCGGCGAAACGGGTTCGGGCAAAGAGTTGGTCGCGCGCGCGATCCACACGCAGAGCCGGCGTAAAGACGGCCCGGTCGTGCGCGTGAACTGCGGCGCAATCCCTTCGGAGCTGATCGACTCGGAGCTGTTCGGCCACGAAAAAGGCTCGTTCACGGGCGCGACCGGCACGCGCAAAGGTTGGTTCGAGCGCGCCGACGGCGGGACGCTGTTCCTCGACGAAATCGGTGAGCTGCCTCTCGCCGCGCAAGTGCGCTTGCTACGCGTCTTGCAAGACGGCTCGCTCGAGCGCGTCGGCGGACATCAATCGCTGACCGTCGATGTGCGGATCGTCGCGGCCACGCACCGCAACCTCGAGACGATGGTCGCTGAGGGCACGTTTCGCGAAGACCTCTGGTACCGCATCAGCGTCTTCCCGATCCGCTTGCCGCCTCTGCGCGAGCGCGACGACGACATCCCAGCGCTGGCCGCTCACTTCGCGTTGCGCGCAGGGCAGCGGCTCGGCGGCCTTGCGCTCGTGCCCTCGGAGCACGACATCGCGTTGCTGCGCCGTTACTCATGGCCCGGGAACGTGCGCGAGCTCGGCGCGGTGATCGAGCGCGCCGCGATCCTCGGCGATGGCAAACGCCTCGAGGTCGCCAAGGCGCTCGGCAACTCACACGACTCGGGCTTTCCACGACCAGCCAATTTGGGTCAGAGCGCTCCTGCCGTGATCGGAGTCGGTATGGCGAGCAGCCTCGCCGCGCTCCCGGTGGTCAACGCCAGCAACAGCAACGTGCAGCCGCTCGACAACGCGATGCGCTCGCACATCGAACGCGCGCTCGCCTCCACCTACGGTCGGATCGAAGGCCCGTTCGGCGCCGCCAAAGTGCTCGGCATCAACCCGCACACGCTGCGCGCGCGCATGCGCAAGCTCGGCATCGAGTGGTCGAAGTACCGCGCGCGCGCCGAGACCGGCTCGTAGCGAGGCGAGACGCTATGTGAGCGCGCGGGTCGCGGCTGCTTCGACCAGCTCGAGACAAACGCGATCCTTGCCGCCGGCCTTCGCCGCGTACATCAACGCGTCCGCTTTGCGCACCAAGGTTTCAACGTCGGCAGGAGGCTCGACGAAGGTCACCGCACCGATGCTCGTGGTCACGCGCCGCTCACCGCTCCCGAGCACGTCCGCGAGCGCTCGGCGCGTGCGCTCCAACACCACCTTCGCCGCGTTCTGATCCGTCTCTTCGAACAGCATCACAAACTCATCGCCGCCGAGCCGCGCGGCGACGTCTCCGGCACGCAAGGTCCGCGCAAGCACTTCACCGATCGCGCGCAGCACCTCGTCACCGCCTTGGTGGCCGTGCGTGTCGTTGACCTTCTTG
>JAYUYY010000781.1:0-3716 GCA_043752225.1 Sandaracinaceae bacterium
TCGTGATCCAGGAGGCGGCGGAGGCGGATGGGCTCGAGGATCAAACGGAACACCTTTTCGCGTAGTAGCAGGACTGATTCGGCGGGGGCTTTGCGCGGCTTTTGGATGTAGCGGCGAGGCGTGTAGATGACGTCGACGCGGGGCTCGCCGCGCGCGCTGCTGAAGTGGGCGGCGAGGGTGGCGGCATCGCAGAGCAGCTCGGGGGGACACGACTCGTTGCGCTCGAGCGGGACGATCACGTGCGCTCCGCTCGCGTCGCGCACGTGGAGAAAGAGGTCGTGCGGGCGGGCATGGCGCAGCGTCAGCGCATCGTTGTCGCCGGCGCCGCGACCGACGAAGATCGGGCGCTCCCCGGCGCCGCGAAACTCGCGATACGGCACCCTCACGCCGGCTTTGGCGCCGCGTTTCTCTGGAACTTTCCCGACCTGATCGAGGTGGCCACCGACGCCGAAGGCGCGGGCGCGCTGCATGATCGGCTCCAACTGATCGCTGCCGGTCGCGCTCTCGAGCTCGTCGCACAACGCCAGCAGCGCGCTCTGCTCAGCGCGGGTCGCGACCGCGCGCTGCTCCGCGAGCACCGCGCCGCGCTTCAAGCGTCGGGCGCGTTCGAACCATGCGTCGATCTGCTTGCGAGCTCCGAGCTTCGGATCGATATGGAGCGTGCGTTCGAGCGCCGGCTCAACGGCGTAGTCGATCAGCGTGATCTCGCCGCGCGAATCCTTGAACGCGCTCAGATTCGTGAGCAACAAACCGGCTTGGACGCGCAACGTGTCCGCTTCGACGACGCGTGCAGCGTCGCCTTCGATCGCGGCCAGACGCCGCTCGCGGCGCTTGACCTGCGCGTGCAGGCTCTTGAGCAGCGCGGCTTTGTGCGCGCGTAAGCTCGCGCTCGCGAGCAACGCGGCCAGCCGTTCGCCATCGGCCTTGAGCTCGTTGAGTGTTTCCGCCGGCTCGAAGGGCTCGCGCTTCGCCTCGATGTCGAGCTTGGGGCGGCCGAGCTGAAAGATGAACTCGGTGCCATCGCGCACGACCGCCAGCGCACCTCCGCCCAGCCCGTCGAGCACGAGCGCGATCGATTGCTCTGCGCGCGTCAGCTCGATCCACACCGCGCTCGTGCCGACGCGCGTGAAGCGCTCGAAACGCGCGCCTTCGACCAGCGCGCGAAACGTTTGCGAGCCTGAAGCCGGTTCGAGGCCGGGCGCGAGCGACGCGAGCGATGCGACTAGACCCACGCCTTGAGCGCCCGGCTCGGCGCTGCACACCAGCGCGCCGCGCGTCGCGGACGTCGAGAGCTCCAACGCAAACGCGCGCGAGCCGAGGAGCTGCGCTCGGCGCACGAGCGCGCCGCGCAGCGTTTCAGTGATGCCCACGACGAAGGCGGCTAGTTTTCGTCGCCATCTGCAGCTTCATCGGACTCGTCATCATCGGACTCATCGTCCTCGTCCTCGCTGAGGCCGTTCTCGCTCGAGCCGTCCGTCTCGTCTTCCTCTTCGTCCTCATCGGCCGACGACTCATCCGATCCCGCCTCGGCAACTTCGCCATCGGCGATGCGCTGCAGCGTGCACGCTTGCGGGAACGCGCGCTCCGATTCGATCACGGCGTAACGGCTCGTGCCTTCGACCGCCGGCATTTCGTGCAGCGCTTCCTCGAGCGCCGCGGGCGAGAACGTGCGGCGCGCGCCGATCGCGATCAAACGCGCGTACGCGATCGGGCCTAAGGGGCAGGCCTCTTCCAAGGGATCGAACGCCAGCACGAGGCCGAGCTCGTTTGCGATGCCTTCCGCGCGATCGCGTTCCCACGCTCCACGCGGCGCCCACACGAAAGGCCGAGCCGGATCGCGCGGCAAGCGGGCGACGAACGCGGCGAGCAGCTCGCGGCTGCGAGCGCCGGGCGTGAGATCGGCTGGAGTAGGCAACACCACGAAGCGCGCGTCGAGCGCATCGCGGGCCGCGATCAGCCAGGCAAGCCCTGCCTCCATCTTGGCGTCGAAGCGCAGCGCTCCACGCTCACCGACCAGCGCGCTCTGCGGTGCGCGGAGGGAAAGGACCAGCTCGCTGCCGGCGCGTTTGGGCAAAGCGCCGCGCTTTTGACGCAAGGTGGGCGCGCGCGGAAGCGGTGGCCGAAGCGCGAGCTCGGCGAACCGCAATGCGGCGAGATACTTCGGGCCCGGCAATTTATCGAGCGTTGCGCCAGCGAGGAACATGGAGGGCGGCAGCCTTAGCGCCTTCGGCGGCAAGCGTAAAGGCCTGCTATCGTGAGCCCGGTGGCAAGCGTGGCTCGCGCGGCCGACGTGGCCAGGACTCGAAGCGTGGCGCGCGGGGTTTTGGCGCTCTTTTCGCTCGCAGCGTTGAGCGTGATGAGCGCGCCTGCTGCGCGCGCGGACGATTGGGAGATTGAGCGTTCCGCCAAGCCCGCGCGTTCCGTCGGAGCGCGACCCAGGGCGCAAGCCCGTGCGGGCGCCGCGAATGCAGGCGCGCAGGACGCGCAACGCTCGCGCTACCTCGAGCTGGTGCTGCGCTCGCCGAGCGATGCGGCGGCCTTCGATCGGCTCGCTTCGCTCTACCGCGCGCGCGACGGCAACCTCGAGGGCTTGCAGCTCGAGACCGATGCGAAAATCGCGGCGTTGAGCTCAGCGAATGCCGACGCGCGGGCGGACGCGAAGGTCCCGCAGCCGCTCGCGCTCTACGTGCTGAAGGGCCGCGTTCATCAAACGCTCGGGCAGCTCGATGCGGCGCGCGCAGCATTCGAGAGCGCGCGCGAGCGATTGCGCGGCGACCCGCGCGCTCCATCAAAGACCGCACCCGGCGCGGCGCTGCCTTGGATCTTGGGCGCTCAGCTCGAGCAGCGCGCAGGAGAGCTCGAGCGCGCGCGCGTGCTGTGGACGCGCGCGGTCGAGCTGGCAAACGAGCGCGCGGTGCGCCGTGACGCCATCGAGCAGCTCGCGGAGGTGCTGCTCGATCTCAAAGACTTCGCCGCGACCGAGCGCGCGTTTGCAGAGCTCGCGCGCGACGAGCCGGCGAGCCCATTTGCGGCGACCGCGTTGGCTCGGGCGTTGTCGGCGCACGGCGAGCACGCGCGCGCGGCTGCGGCGTATGAGGCGGCGCTCAAAGGCTTGGCAGGTGACCCGCGTGTGCTCGCGCCGATCCGCATCGAGCAAGCGCGAAGTGAGATCGAAGCCGGGCTCTTTCCCAACGCGCTCGAGACCTTGGCGCGGGTGCAGCGCGAAGGCGCAGGCGAGGGTATTCGTCACGCGGCCAGTGAGCTGTTGCTGGATGCGCATCGCCGCGCCGGCACGCTCGCCGCGCTGGCCGAGCAGCTCGAGCGAGCCAGTGCAGGCAGCTTCGCGCAAGCAGAGCAGCTCGCGCGCTTGCAAGAAGAGCTGGGCAATCACGCACAGGCGGAGCGAGCGCTCGAGCGTGCGCTCGCGCATCGGCCTACGCATGCGCAAACGCGCGAGCGACTCGTGCGTTTGCTGCTCTTGCAGGGGCGTTTGCCCGAAGCCATCGCTGAGCAGCAGAAGCTCGTCAAAACGGCACCGAGCGAGCCGCGCTACGTGACGAGCCTCGCCCAAGCGTTGCTCGAAGCTGGGATGCGCCGCGAGGCGCTCGCGTTGCTCGAGCAGACCGAGCGCAAGCACGGCAACGATGCGCGCATCGTGCGCGCGTTGCTCGACTTGTATTCGCGCTGGGGCGAGCACGAGCGCGCGCGGCGCATGC
>JAYUYY010000782.1:0-3715 GCA_043752225.1 Sandaracinaceae bacterium
CCGACGCGGACGCGTTGCACTTGCGCGACACCAAGCTGCCGATCAGCGAGCTCGCTCAGCTCGCCCGTGGCTCCGCGGCAGGCTTTCGTTTGGTCGTCC
The DNA here is from genome assembly GCA_043752225.1 of Sandaracinaceae bacterium. Taxonomy (GTDB): domain Bacteria; phylum Myxococcota_A; class Polyangia; order Polyangiales; family JAFGIB01; genus JAYUYY01. The sequence continues at coordinate 100 of JAYUYY010000782.1, forward strand.
TCGATGCGTGCCGCTCGGGCGCGCTCACTCGTGCCAAGGGCGGCCGCATCACCGCGCCGTTCGCGCTCGCAGAAGAGCGCTTGCCGGGCGATGGCCTTGCGTATCTCACCGCGAGCTCGGCGCACGAAGACGCGCAGGAATCCGATGAGCTGCGCGGGTCCTTCTTCACGCACGCGTTCGTCTCGGGCTTGCTCGGCGCAGCCGATCGCGATCGCGACGGCTCGGTCGTGCTCGATGAAGCCTATCGCTACGCCTATGACGCGACGCTGCGCGCGACCAGCCGCACCTTCGCCGGCACGCAGCACCCGACCTTCCGCTACGACCTGCGCGGCCAAGGCGACCTCGTGCTGACGCGACCGGACGCCTACGCAGCGCAGCGCGCCAACCTGCGCTTGCCCACGGGCCTGGCCTTCTTACTGATGCGCGAGCGCTCGGAAGGCTCGGTCGCGGCCGAGCTGCTCGAGCGCGAAAACGGACGCGTGCTCAGCTTGCGGCCTGGTCGCTACTTCGTGCGCGCGCGTGCGAGCGATGTGCTCTACGAGGGCTTCGTCGAGCTGCGCACCGGCAACACCACGCTCGCGCTCGACGGGCTCGAGCGCATCGAGTACGCGCGCTTGGTTCGCAAAGGCGGTCGCACATCACGGCTCGCGCACGGCCCGCTGCTCGGCGTTCAGGTGCGCTCCCCGCTCGCGAACGCGAGCAGCGCCTGCATCGGCGGCTTCGCGGGCTACGGCCTCGACTTCGAAGCGCTCAGCATCGCCGCACGCGCGGGCGCGTGCACGAGCGAGCTCGAGAACGCGCGGCTCACCGCCACCGTAAACGCCTACGACGCGAGCCTGCGCGTGCAGCGCATGTGGGACCTCTCAGATTGGGTGCTCGGCCTCGGGCTCGGCGGTGGCGCGACTCTGTGGACGCAGAGCTTCGAGACCCGCGGCCGCGCACCCGAGCGCCAGACCGTCGCGCCTTTCCTATTACTCGTCGCAGGCATCGGCTACGAGCTGCCCGAAGGCTTCCACATCGACCTCGAGCTCTCCGGCGAAACCCACTTCATCCAGCTCCAGGACACCGCCCAAGAAGCCCCTAAATCCGTCGTCGGCTTTGCAATTCGGCCAGCCGTTGCGGTCGGAAAGCGCTTCTAGCCTGCAATGGATTCCAGAACTTTGGTGGAGCAGCCGCGTCAGCAAACGCGGAGGTTCCCACCCTATGCTCCGCAACCCATTCTTTCGTTCCCTATTTGGCGCCGCCGTCTTGATCGCATCGCTGTCCTCATGCGCAGCGCGACAACCGATCGAGACCCAGGCGGCGCTCGGCAAAGTGATCGTCTACCGCAACGGCGTCGCGTACTTCGAGCGCCGCGCGATGGTCAGCGACGGCCAGCTCAAGCTCACCGTCCCCGCCGATCGAGTCGATGACTTCTTGAAGTCGCTCAAGGTGATCGACGCCAAGACCCATGAATCGCTGCCCGTCTCGTTCGACACGATGCAACCGGCGTCGGACGAAGCCGAGATGATCGTCTCGGTGCCCGGCAACCAAACGCGCGAGTTGCTCGTGAGCTACGTGACCGACAGCCCCGCGTGGAAGCCGAGCTATCGCATCGTGCTCGATCCGAAGAAGGACAGCGCCGAGCTCGAGGCATGGGCGGTCGTAGACAACGTCTCGGGTGAGGACTGGCGGCGCGTGACGATCGGCGTCGGCTCGACCTCGGCGCTCTCGTTTCGCTACGACCTGCACAGCGTGCGCATGGTGCAGCGCGAGGCGCTCGGCGACGAGACCGCGTTTGCAGCCGCCGGCCCGATGGGCGGTTCGCCGTATGCGATCGCAACGTCGGAGACGCCGATGTTCGCGGCGCTCGACACGGGCATGGTCGACCGTCTGATGTCGAGCGGCTCGGGCATGAACGCCGGTGAAGCGTCAGCGCCGGTCATGGAGCAGGACGTCGACGTGCGCGCTGCACTCGCGCCTTCAGGCTTCGGCGGCGGCAGCGGAAGTGTCGGCAAACACCGTGGCAAACTGCGAGCTCACAAGCGCAGCGACCCCGCGCGCGCTGCAGCCGAGGAGCCGAGCCGCGATGACGAAGCGCTCCATCGCCTCGCGCAGCAGATCCAGCAACAACCCGGCAAGGTCCAGCTCCAAGGCTTCGCGCGCCGCACTGACGCCGATCCGCAAAGCGCAGCGCTCGCACGCGCCGAGTCGATCCGCGATCAGCTCGTGCAGCGCGGCGTGCCGCTCGAGAAGATCGACACCTCGGCCTCGGGCATCGTGAACGAGTCGCAAGCCGTACGCGTGGTCGCACAGCGCTCCGAGAACAAGCCCGAGCAATCCGGAAGCAGCAGCGATGCGCCCGATGCGCTGATCGGCAACGCGTACTTCGTCTCGAAGGTTCCGATGACGATCGAGAAGGATTGCTCGGCGATGGTCAGCTTGCTCAAGGCGCACGCCAAAGCCGAGCGCGTCTACTACTACGACCCGATCTCGCCGCGCGGCTCGAAGACCTTCGCGTTTCAAGCGGTGCGCCTCAGTAACCCGAGCGATCAGACGCTCGATCGCGGCCCCTTCACCGTGTACTCGGAAGGCCAGTTCCTGGGCGAGGGCCTCAGCGACGCGATCCCGCCGCGCAGCACGGGCTTCGTCCCGTACGCGCTCGATCGACAGCTCGTCGTCGACACGAAGACCGCAGCGTCGGAGGAGATCCATCGCTTGCTCACGATCGATCGCGGCGTCGTGCAAGCCGAGGTTCATCAGATCCACAAGACGACGTTTGCGCTGCACAACCGCGGCGACAAGGCCGCGCGCGTGTACGTGCGCTACGCGGTTGCGCCCGGCTGGGAGCTGCGCGCCGGTGACCGCGCGGTCGAGCGCTTGGGCAACGACTATCTCTTCCCGATCGAGGTGCCCGCGCACAAAGGCGTCGAGCTCAGCCTCGCTCAAGCGCAGCCCACCGAGCGCTCGATCGACATGCGTGTGCCCGAAGGCGCCACGTCGGTCGATCTTTACCTCAAGCGCGCGATGAATCTGCCCGCTGAGCTCAAGGCCGAGCTCGAAGGCGTGCTCAAGCTCTACCGGGAGATGTCGGACATCGAGGAGCGGCACGCGACGCTCGCCGAGCAGATGGCCGAGTACCGAACGCGCATCGACGAGATAAACTTCCAGCTCGTCACGCTTCGCAAGGTGCGCACCGCGCAAGCGCTCAGCCAACACCTGACGAAGAAGATGCGCGAAATTAGCGACCGCTTGCAAAAGGCCACGATCCGCTCGACCGATTTGCAAGAAGAGTTGATGACCTGCCGCATCCGCATGCAGGACGAGCTCTCGGACCTCAAGCTCGCGCGCGCTCCGGAGGGCGACGCGGCGAGTCACGGCCCGGTCGCCTCGAAGTAATCGTTCGCGAACGCAACGCGACCAGCGCGCGGCGCGCGGCCCTTCGATCCGAGCCCTTCCCATCCCAAGGCCGCCGCCGCGCGCAGCATTAAAGTCACGGCCGCACGCAACTCACGCGCTTAGGTCGCGATGGCCCGGCGCAGCACAAGCGCTGCCCCGAGAGCCATCATGAAAACGCACCCCAACCTGCTCGATCGTCCCGGCATCTACCACGTCATGCTCCGCGCGGCGGATGGCT
>JAYUYY010000783.1:0-3713 GCA_043752225.1 Sandaracinaceae bacterium
GCGGATCGAGCTCCATCAACGTGCGGTCTTTGAAGGTACCGGGCTCGCCTTCATCCGCGTTGATCACCAAGTAAATCGGCTTCGTGTTGCCCTTCGGCAAGAAGCCCCACTTCACACCGGCGGGAAATCCCGCGCCGCCGCGGCCGCGTATGTTCGCGTCTTTGACCTCGGCTGCGATCTGCTCGGGGGCCATCGCGGTGAACGCGCGGCGCGCTTCGGAGTACGCGCCGTGCTGCTCGGCGACGTGCAACGTGTGGCTGTCCGGAATGCCGTAGCGCGACGAAATGACCTTAACGAAATCGGGCATGGCGGCGTTCTCAGTGCGAGGGCGCAGGCGCGGGGCTTACCGCGGCGGTCTTCGCAGCCAGCTCATCGAGGATGCCATCGAGCTGCGCGATCGTGAGGTTCTCGTGGAAGTCGTCGTTGATCTGGACCATCGGCGCTTGGCCGCAGGCGGCGAGGCACTCGGCGGTCTTGAGCGTGAAGCGACCGTCTTTGCTGGTCTCGCCGGCTCGGCAACCGAAGCGCTGCTCCATATGACGCTGCAGCTCGCGCGCACCGCGCAGCTCGCAGGACAACGTGCGGCACACCCATACGACGTTCTTCGCCACCGGGTGCTGGTGGTACATCGTATAGAAGGTCACCACGCCCTTGACCTCGCTGGTCGGCAGCTCGAGGCGCTGCGCGACGTATGCGATCGCGTCAGAGCTGATCCAGCCTTCTTGGCGCTGACAGAGGTGCAGCAGCGGCAGGCAAACCGCGCGCTTGGTGGGATAGCGTTTGAGAAGCTCGTCGACGATCTTCTCGGACTCGGCGGACAGCATGAAGGCCATAGCGTATGCCCGCTGACCGCGAGCGGGACGTTAGTCGAGCGGACGCGTGCACCGTGCTCGACAGAGCGAATCACGCGTCAAAACGCGACACCGCTAGGCGAAAACGGCCGACCGGGGCGAACGCTAGGCCGCGCGATTCCTATCTGTCAAGGACGACTGCAGCGGCCGAAGACGGGCAGTGTTGCGAGCACTGAGATGGCCGAAACTTCCCTCGCTTGAACGGTCGCGATACGATTCCAATTGTTCGCCGATGGCCCGCTTGGGTCTCAAGCAGAAAAGGACCTCGACGATGGCGTTCTGTCCGCATTGTGGGAAGTCCGTAGCCGAACAAGCCTCGAAGTGCGCCGAGTGCAGCGGAGAGCTCGAGCCGCGCGGCAAGGGCGTGCGCTTCAAAGGCACGATGATGATGAGCCCCGGCACCGCGCCGCTGATCCAGCCGCCCGGCGCTGCGAAGCCCGCTGCAGCACCGGTCGCGCCGATGGCTGCGACGGCTCCGATGCCGGCTGCGGTGATGCCCGCCGCCAGCAGCGCGGCCGACTCCCAGTCCGCGGGCGGCAAGAAGCCTGCGGCGTTGAAAGCGACGATGCTCGGCACCGGTGAAGGGGGGCTTGGCGACGTGCTGCAAGCGCTCAAGGCTGCAGCTCCTGCCGCCGCGCCCCCAGCGCCCGCTCCTGCTGCGCAAGCACCCGCACCGGCGCGCGCGGTCGAGTCCGCTGTTTCGCAAGCGGACGCACCGCTTCGACGCGAGCCGCTGGCCGAGGATGACTCGAAACGCTTCTTGGTCGGCGATCCGATGGCGCCGACGCACGCGACCAAGCCCGCGGCGCGCGCGATGTCGCGCTTCTCTCAAGAAATCCCCAAAGAGCGTACCGGCATGTGGATCGGCATCGGCCTGATCGGCGTCGCCGTGATCGCCGTCTTCGGATATCTCGCCGCGCGCATGATGGGGCTCACGAACTAACGCGAGCGACGCGGTCTCAACGCGCCTCTCAGCGCGCGGCCGCGATCAGCGCGCGCAGCACTTGCAGCGCAGTGAACGCTTGCGTGTCGCTCGAGAGCGGGCCTTCCGCGTCGTGTTGAGCTGAGCCGCTCGAGCGCGCACCTCGCGCCTCGAACGCACGGGCGACGGCGATCGGCGATTCGCTGTCCAGGTGGCGCTCGAGGTCTGCCTCACGCAGCGGCGCTTGCTCGATCGACTGCGCCGGCGTCGCGCTCGCTTCGGCGACCGTCACGTCGGGCTCGATCCCGCGCGCTTGGATCGCGTCGCCGAGCGGCGTGTAGTAGCGAGCTGTCGTCAGCTTGATCGCGCTGCCATCCGGCAAGTCGATCACGTTCTGCACGCTGCCCTTGCCGAACGTGCGCTCGCCGACGATCACCGCGCGCTTGTGATCGCGCAATGCGCCCGCGAGGATCTCCGCTGCGCTCGCAGTGCGCGCGTTCACGACCAGCACGATCGGAAACGCCGGACGCGTCCCTCCATCGTTCGCGGTCTCGGTCTGCATCACGCGATCGCCGCGACCGCGCGTCTCCACGATCACGCCGTTGCTCAAGAGCTCATCCGCGACCGCGACCGCCGCGTTCACGAGACCGCCAGGGTTGTCGCGTAGGTCGAGCACCAGCCCAGCGATGCCGCCGCGCTCGGCGCATGCGTCCTGTGCGTCATCGAGCGCGCGCGCAAACTCGCTTGCGGTCGTGTCTTGAAACAAACGCAGCTGCATCACCACGATGCGATCGGCGAGCACGCGCGCATCGACCGCGCGCACCGTCACGAGCTCGCGCGAGAGCTCGAGCTCGATCGCATCCTCGACGCCGGCGCGCCGCAGCGCCACGCGCACGCGTGTTCCGGGCTCACCGCGCATGCGCCGAATCGCATCTTCGAGTGGCAAGTCGCGCGCGGCCAATCCATCGATCGCGAGAAACCGATCGCCCGGCTTCACGCCCGCGCGGTGCGCCGAGCCGCCATCGAGCACCGCGTGCACGATCAGCCAACCATCTCGCGTTTCGATCTCGGTCCCGATCCCGGCGTACCGACCCTCGGCATCGTCCTGCAAGATGCGCAGCTGACCGGCGTCCAGGAACGTGGAATGTGGGTCCAGCTCCTCCAACATCCCACGTATCGCGCCGTGCATCAGCCGCTCGACGTCGGGGGGATCCACGTAGCTCTGCTCGATGTGTGCGAGCGCGCGCGCAAACACTTCGAGATTGCGGTACGGGCTCGCCTCAATGCTCTGCGCTGTGCTCGGGCTCGAATGCGCGACGATCAGCGAGGCGCAAACGAAGCCCACGATGTGCGCGACGCAATGAACACGACTGCCTGCGTACGCACGCGAGCGGGTTTCGTTGACAGAGCAGGTCATGTCGTACTGTAATGCTTCGCGTATTTTGATTCAGCCGAAGCGTTACCCGGACGCACCCGGGCTTACGGAGGATAAGGGAAGCATGTCAGCTACGGACAAGCGGAAGCAGAGCCTCTATTTCCCAGAGACCATGCTGCAAGAAATCCAGAAGGAAGCCGCTCGTCTGGATCGCTCCCTGTCGTGGATCGTTCAGCGATGCGTGAAGATCGGTCTTTCCGATATTCGCAAGCTGCCCTCGGTCAACGACATCGCCGACGGCGACGACGGCGATCCGAAGGGCTGAGCGGACTGAGCTCCTCGGCGCTGAGCTTCAGCACACGCTGAGACTCAGCGCCGGAGAGCTCGCAACGCACAGCTCGCGACGAGCTCATGGACTACGAAGTACGAGGCTTCGCGCAGGCCTCTGACGGGACCCGTCTGTTCTACGGCGCGTTGGGCCATGGCCCGAGCATCGTCTTATTGGACGGCATCGGCTGTGATGGCTGGGCTTGGAATCATATCCAACCTCATCTCAGCGCGGCGC
>JAYUYY010000784.1:0-3708 GCA_043752225.1 Sandaracinaceae bacterium
AAGCTGCCGACCGGCAGCACAGGGCGCTGCTCGCGATCGGTGTCGTCTTCCATCGCGCGCTCGCGCGCTTCGTCGCCGCTCGTGAGCATGCGGACGATCTCGTACGGATAGACCAAGCCGCGACGACGCGAGTCGGCGACCTTGCGTTCGTATGGCGTCGCAGGCACGAGCGGTTGACGGCGCGGCCTGCGCCAGCTCAGCTCGAGCCGGCTCGACGCCAAGTCGGCACCGACGACCTCGACCTCGCGCGCGTTTTCGAGCGAGCGGTCGGCGCTGAACAGCTTGAGCCGAACGATCGTTTTCTCGACGCCCAAGTGGCGGATGTTCGAGAGCAGCTTGCGCGCGAGGCGCTGGGCGGTGGCGGGCTCGAGCTCGATCGCGTGCGCCATGTGCATGACCACGCGGTTCCAGTTCAGCTCGCGCCGCGGATCGCGGATGCCGAGGTTCAAGCGCAGCGTTCGCGTGGCTTCTTGGAACGCGCGCTCGAAGATCGGCGCGTAGAGCTCGCCGTCGCGGCCTTCGACCGGCGGTTGCGCGCGCACGTCGCCGAGCACGAACAAGCGTTGATCGTCGGGCTCGTCGTGGCTCACCGCGTAGAAGCAGTAGATGTCGTCGGGGCCCCACATCCGCTCGAGCGCGAAATTGCGATAGCGCGGCAGATCGATGCGCGCGGCGGTCTCGGGGTGCAGGCCGTAGAGCTCCAGCGGCTCGAGCGTGCCGAGCGCTTCGGGACGCTCTGCGGTCTTCGGCTGCGCAAGGTCAGAGCGCAACGCGCGCGGAGTAAACGACGCGTGGCCCATGCCGCCTTCGGGCAACACCCACGTCAGCGTCACGCGCTGCGCGGCGACTTGGCTTTGCGTTTCGGCCAGCCGCACTACGAGCTGCGCGGGGTCGGCGCCGGGCTCGAGCGGAACGATCAGCTCGAGCGCGAGCGCTTCTTTTCCCGCGGCCGCTTGTGAAAGTGTCGCGAGCGTCGCCGCGATCTCGGTCGCGCCACAGCTCGCGGCGAGCACGAGCTTGCCGCCGATGCGACAGCGATCGACCCAGCGATCCTCGATCAGCTCCGAACGATGGCCTTCCGGTTGCTTCGGCGCGTAGAGCCTGCGCACGACGGTCGAGAGCGCGATCACCTGACGGCGGCGATCACCGCCGCGCAGCCATTCTTCGACGCGCGCAAACACGAGCGGCGCGGAGAGCGCGAGATCATCGAGCACCTCGGCGGGCGGGGACGGCGCTTGGCCCCCACCTTCGGCGGCGCGCAACCAGTTGTCCAAGCGCTGCGTGGTGCGCTCGGCTTGGCGCGCCAGCTCGGGGCCTTGGTAGATGCGATAGAGCGCTTCGAGCGCGGTGTCCGCGAGCGCGTTCGAGACCTCGCCACGCATCGCTGCGATCCGCGTGAGCGCATCGCGCAAGTCGGGATCGTGGCCGAGCGACAGCCCGGAGCCGACCAAGTCGAGCAGCCGGCGCAGCTCGATCATCACGAGCCGACGGCGATGCGTCGGATCTTTTTGCGAGGCGAACATGCGCAGCACTGCGCGCTCGAGATCCTCGGTGTAGTCGAGCGTATGCACGCCGTAGTGGCGCAGCGCCGCGCGCAGCATGTCGAGGAACTCAGGCGCGATGCCCGCGCCAGCGCTCTGCATCCGCCGCAAGTACACGCGCAAGCGCGCGTTCGACGAAGGCCCGAGCCGGCCACCCGCCTCGACGTTGCGTGCGCGCGAAAACAATTGCTCGACGTCCGCGAACGCCACGAGGCCAACGCGCATCTGCGCCAGCTCTTGCTTCACGTGGCTCGGCAAACCCTCGGGCACCGTCGCCTCGAGAAACTCGAGCAGCTTTTCGAAGCGCGGCGGATACACGTCGAAGCCGAGCGCGATGCGATCGATCTCTTCGCTGACCGCCGCGAGCGCCATCGCGCGGCTCTCCGGCCGCAGGTGTTGTGCGGCCAGCAAGTCGGGAGAGCCGAGCCAGCCGTCCGCACCCTTCGTGAACAGCGGAGCGAACGGATCTTGCTCCTCCGGCAACGGCAAGCGCTCGCTCAGCGCCGCTGCGGTTTCGCCGTCGCGCGAAGCGTCGATCACGAGCAGCACATCGCCCGCGGCGACTTGCTGGCCCTTCGCGACGCGCACTTCGGTGACGGTGCCTGCGACGGGCGCCGCAAAACCGATTTCCATCTTCATCGCCTCGAGCAGGCCGAGGTTCTGGCCTGCTTCCACGCGATCGCCCGGCTTCACGTCGACGGCGACCACCATCGAAGGCGCGCCGGCACGCACTTGCCCCGCGGTCTGTCGGCCGAAGCGATGGACGCAGCCTTCGAGCTCGATGCGGATCGAGGATTCGGTGACGTCATAGGCAGCGCGGTGATAGCGCCCGCCGATGATCACGCGCGCCGCGTGCTCGCCGCTCTCGCCGAAGCGCGCGCTCACGGCAAGACCGTTCATGTGCACGCGGTAGCGCCATGAGCCGACCGAGAACACGCGCAGCCGATACTGCTGACCGCGGTACTCGAGATCGAGCTCGCGGCCGCCGAGGGCGGGTACGCGATCGGGTGTGATCGTGCTCGTGTCTGCAAAGAAGCTGCGGCGCTCGTTGCGCCACACCGCGCGATAGCCGAGCACGGCTGCGAGCACGAACGCCTCCGGTGCAAACTCGGGCGGGCCTTTGCGCGCGGCGTTCCAACGGTCGAGCCAGCGCGTGTCGACATTGCCGGTGCGGTACGCCTCGGCGTCGAGCAGCTCGAGCAAATAGCCTTTATTGGTCGCACCGCCTTCGATTACCAAGTCGGTGTCGCGCAGCGCTGCCAGCAAGCGCGAGCGCGCTTGTTCACGTGTGTTGCCGCTCGCCATCACCTTGGCGATCAGCGAATCGAATGCCGAAGGCACGGTCGTGCCAGCGACGATGCCGGTATCGATCCGCACGCTCGGTCCGAGCGCGGGATCGAAGCGCGCGATGCGGCCGGGCGCGGGCAGGAAACCTTGATCGGGATCTTCGGCGCAGACGCGTGCCTCGATGCAGTAGCCGTGCTCACGCAACTGCAAGCCTTCGAGCTTCTCGCCGCGCGCCACACGGATCTGCTGCTCGACCAAGTCGAGACCGATCACCTGCTCGGTGATGCCGTGCTCAACCTGCAAGCGCGGGTTCATCTCGAGAAAGAAGAACGCGTCCTGCTTCACCAAGAACTCGACCGTGCCGACGCCGGAGTACCCGACCTCGCGCGCCAAGCTCTCCGCGCATTCCTTCATGCGCCGCATCAGCTCTTCGGAGAGGCCTGAAGGCGGCGCTTCCTCGATCACCTTTTGGTGGCGGCGCTGCACCGAGCAGTCGCGACAACCGAGCGCGCGCACGAAGCCGTGCTGGTCGGCGAGGATCTGCACCTCGATGTGGCGGCCCCCGACCACCATCTTCTCCAGGAACAAACGATTGTCGCCGAAGGCGCTGAGCGCTTCGGACGCGGCGGACTGAAACAGCGCAGCAACCTGCGTGAGATCCTCGACGACGCGAATGCCGCGGCCACCGCCGCCGGCCGAGGCCTTGATCACGAGCGGAGCACCGATCCTCGGCGCCCACTGTTGGGCCTCTTCGATGTTCGCGACCACGCCGCCGCTCCACGCGGTGACCGGCACGCCGACGCGCTCTGCGAGCAGCTTCGAGGCGATCTTGTCGCCGAGCTTGCGCATCGTGTCGCCAGTCGGTCCGAGGAAAACGATG
>JAYUYY010000785.1:0-3705 GCA_043752225.1 Sandaracinaceae bacterium
GCAAGCGACCGCCTCGGCGATGGCTGCCATTCGCTCGATCACGCCGGCGGCGCAGCTGGTCCAAACCGAAGACCTCGGGCGCACGTTCGGCACGTCCGCGCTCGAGCGTCAATGCGAGTACGAGGCCCATCGTCGCTGGCTCAGCCTGGACCTGCTTGCAGGCCGCGTAACGGTAGAGCATCCGCTACGCGCGCACCTCGAAGAGCACGCGATCGCGGAGCGCGAGCTCGACGCGCTGATCGACGCGCCGTGCGCTCCAGACATCGTGGGCATCAACTACTACGTAACCAGCGATCGCTTTCTCGACGAGCGGCTCGAGCGCTATCCGGTGTCGAGCCACGGTGGAAATGCCCGGCAGCGATACGCCGATGTCGAGGCCGTGCGCGTGCGCGGAGAGGGCATCGCAGGCCACGCTCAAGTGATCCGCGAGACTTGGCAGCGGTATCAGCTACCGATCGCGCTGACCGAGGTGCACCTCGGTTGCACGCGCGAGGAGCAGCTGCGTTGGTTGGCCGAAGCGTGGAGCGCGGCGCACGCGACACGCGCTGAAGGCGTCGACGTGCGAGCGCTAACGCTCTGGTCGAGCTTCGGCGCGATCGACTGGAGCTCGCTGCTGACGCGCGAGAACGGGCACTACGAGCCGGGCGTCTACGACATCCGCGGCAGCGTTCCACGCGCCACCGCGATCGCGCGCATGGCGCAGGCGCTCTCGAGCGCGCGTAGCGCCGAGCATCCGGTGCTTTCGGCACCAGGCTGGTGGCGCCGGCCGGAGCGCTTCGCGTATCCGGTCCACTACACGACGCGCTCCGCGAGGTCGTTCCGACCGCGCGCACGCGCTCACAGCACGCGCGGACCGCACATCCTCGCGGTCGGCGATGGCGTGGTCGGAGACGGGCTGATTAAGCTCGCGCGGCAACGTGGCCTCGCGATGAAGCGCGTGCGAACGATCGCGGAGGCAACGGTGGCGCTGAGTAACGAGCCGTGGGCAGTCGCGATCGAGCCGGTTGGCGAGCGCGACTTCGACGGAGCGCTTGCGCGGCGTCGAACGCTCACGCGGCTCGCGCAGACCTGCGCCGAGCGCGACATTCACGTGCTGCTGTTTTCGAACGATCGCGTGTTCGATGGCCGGTCTGAGAGCGCCTACTCCGAGAGCGATCAGCCCGCACCTCAGTGCGCGCACGGCCACGCACAGCGCGGCGTCGAATCCGCTGTGCAGCTGGGATTCGAACGCGCGCTCGTCCTGCGCACGGGGCCATTGCTCGAGCCGACGCATCCGCAATGCCGCCTTGCCGGCATGTTGCGCGCGATCCTAGAGGGTCAGCCGCTGCACGCGTTGCGCGACGAAATCGTCTCGCCGGCCTTGCTCTCGCACGCGCTGCACGCGGCGCTCGATCTGCTGGTCGATCGCGAGCAGGGCATTTGGCACCTCGCGAGCGAACAGCCGGTCTCTTGGCCGCAGCTGTTGAAAGGCGCGCTGCAGCGCGTATCCACGAGCCACGCCCACGAGCTCCGCGCGCCGCAAGAGCTCAGCGAGCATCGCGTCCCATTCATGCACGCGCTCGCAAGCCAGCGCGGCTGCTTGCTCCCGAGCATGAGCGCCATGCTCGACACGTACATCGCAGCGTTCACCGCGTCCGCACGCCACACGCACGCCGCGTAAGTGACTGCGGTCAGCTGGCTTCGGCGACGACGCGCAACAGACCTTCGCCGTAGCGCTCGGCTTTGGACGCGCCGATGCCGTGCACGGCGAGCAGCTCGGCGCGCGTCTTCGGGCGCAGCGTGGCGAGCTCGCGCAGCGTGCGATCGGAGGCGACCACGTACGGCGGCACGCTGTCGGCGCGCGCGGTCGCCAAACGGTGCGCGCGCAACGCGGCGAAAAGCTGCTCGGCTGCGGGATCGAGCGCTTCGCCCAAGTCTTTCGGCGCACGCGTACGACCGCCCTCGCCCGCTGCGGCGCGCTCGCGGCGCACACGCTTGGTCGGCTCGCTCGGCAGCACCATCCGGATCGGGCGCTCACCGCGCATCGCCGCTTGGCCCTCCTGCGTAAGGATCACCACCGGCCGATCGGCGCCCGCAAAGCTTACGAAGCCCGCCGTGATGCAGCGCCGCAGCAGCGCCACCAAACGATCCTCGGAAAACTCGGCGAGCGCGCCGAACGTACGCACGTGCTCGAGGCCCAAGCGCGCGAGCCGCTCATCGTGCGCGCCCTTGAGCAGCTTCACCGCGGCTTGCAAGCCGAAGCGTCCATGCACGCGCGCGACACCGCTCAGCGCTTTGCGCACGATCAACGCGATCTGCTCATCGTCCTGCGGCTCGCTCTGATCGATCGACAAGCAAACGTCGCATCGGCCACAGCCGTGCAGCGTCTCGGCCTCGTCGCCGAAGTAACGCAGGATCGCATCGTGGCGACAGCTACCGCCATCGGCCCAGCGCATCAGCTCGAGGAACAGCTGCCACTTGTGCTCGATGATCTCGGGCGCCGGCTCGCTGCCTTCGCCTGCGCCACGCTCGATCAAGAACCGACGCAGCGGCAAATCTTGAGCGGTCGAGAGCATCAACCCGTGCGCGGGAGACCCATCGCGACCCGCGCGACCGACCTCTTGGTAATACGCTTCGATCGAGCTCGGCGGCGCGAGATGGATCACCGCGCGCACGTCGGCGCGATCGATGCCCATGCCGAACGCATTGGTCGCGACGACCACGTCGATCTCGCCTGCGGTGAACGCACGCAGACACCGCGCGCGCTCATCGGGAGAGAGACCTGCGTGGTACTGCCCGACGCGCTTGCTCTTCTTGCGCAGGCGCTCGGCTTCTTGCTCGGTGCGCGAGCGCGTCGGCGCATAGATGATCGCCGCGCCCTTGCCGTGCGAGCTCGGGAAGTCGATCGCCTCGGCGAGCAGCGCATCGACACGCGCGCTCGCATCTTTCTTGCTGCTGGTTTCGGCCGCGGCGAGCGCGAGGTTCGGCCGCGCGAACCCGCGCAAGACCTGCGGCGTGTCCGCGGCCAAGCCGAGCTTGCCCAAGATCTCGTCGCGCACCACCGGCGTCGCGGTCGCGGTGCACGCCAGCACGCGCGCCTTCGGCAGCAGCGGCAAGAGGCTGCCGATCTGCATGTACTCGGGCCGAAAGTCGTGGCCCCACTCGCTGATGCAGTGCGCCTCGTCGATCACCACCAGCGGGCAATCGAGCGTCGTCAGCAAGCGCCGAAATCCCGGCAGCGCGAGCCGCTCCGGCGCGACGTAGACCAGCTTGTACTCACCCTGCGCGATGCGCGCGAAGCGCTCGCGCGCTTCTTGGCCATCCAGCGTCGAGGCCAAGTACGTCGCGGCGATCCCGCGCTTCACCAGCGCGGAAACCTGATCGGCCATCAGCGCGATCAGCGGCGAGACCACGATCGTGGTGCCCTTCAGCAGCGTGGCCGGCAACTGGTACGTGAGGCTCTTGCCATCGCCGGTCGGCGCGACCAGCAACAGCTTGCGCGACGCGAGCAGCATCTCGATCGCTTCGCGTTGCCCCGGGCGAAAGCGCTCGTAGCCGAGCCGCTGCAGCGCCCCATCGAGATCGAGCGCGGGCTCGCCGCTCGAGTCCTTGATTGGGGTGCCGTGTGCCACGGGCGCTATATCGAATGCCGTCCCGATAAGTTGCAAGGCGATCGCGGAAAAAGCCTTCGAGTGCGTTTCACAAACCCGTCGCGGCGCCTTTCGG
>JAYUYY010000786.1:0-3702 GCA_043752225.1 Sandaracinaceae bacterium
CCAGCAGGTCCGACCTGCGCGCGCACGGTGCTCGTGCTGGCAATGACGGTGAAGGAGAACAGCGCCGCGGCGCAAAGCAGAACGCGCTTCGATAGGGCCATTTCGCGCGGCAGGATACTTCGGCTTGCCTGCGGGACCAAGCTTCGCGCCGGACTGGCTCGCGCAGCGCGCCGGTCGCTGCGCAGCGCGAGCGCCGCTTGGTGACACCCCCCACGGTTGCCAGCGCAACGCCCGCACGCTAAAGCGCCGGCCATGAGTCTCTCGGTCGGCATCGTCGGTCTGCCCAACGTCGGCAAGTCCACGCTCTTCAACGCGCTCTCCTCGAAGCAGGCCGAGGCCGCAAACTACCCGTTCTGCACCATCGACCCCAACGTCGGCGTCGTGCCGGTGCCGGACAA
The DNA here is from genome assembly GCA_043752225.1 of Sandaracinaceae bacterium. Lineage (GTDB taxonomy): Bacteria > Myxococcota_A > Polyangia > Polyangiales > JAFGIB01 > JAYUYY01. The sequence goes on from JAYUYY010000786.1 coordinate 399, forward strand.
GCGCTTCGATGCGCTGGTGAAGCTGGTCCAGCCCAAAAAGCAGGTGCCCGCCACGGTGGACTTCGTGGACATCGCCGGCCTGGTCAAGGGCGCCTCCAAGGGTGAGGGCCGCGGCAACGCTTTTCTGTCCAACATCCGCGACTGCGACGCCATCGCGCACGTCGTGCGCTGCTTCGAGGACATCAACGTCGTGCATGTCGACGGCCGCGTCGACCCCGCCTCGGACATCGAGACCATCAACACCGAGCTCATCCTGCGCGACATGGACATGGTCGACAAACGCGTCGAGAAGGCGCGCAAGCTGGCCCGCGGCGGCGACAACGACTCCAAGGCCATGGTCAGCATCTGCGAGAAGCTGTTGGCGGCCTTCAACGACGGCAAGCGCGCCGTGCAGGTCAAGGCCGAAGACGAGCGCGAGGCCGCTGCCTTCGCCGAGCTCTCGCTGCTCACCAACAAGCCGATGTTCTACGTGGCGAACGTCAAGGAAGACCAGCTTGCCAACGCCGACAAGGACCCGCTCGTGCAGAAGGTGCGCGACGTCGCCGCGCGCGAAGGCGCCGAGATGGCCGTGATCTGCGCCTCGATCGAGGCCGAGATCATGCAGCTGCCCGAGGCCGAGCGCGCCGACTTCCTGGCGTCGGTCGGCCTCAAGGAGCCCAGCCTCAACGACGTGATCCGCAAGGGCTACGCCGCGCTCGATCTGATCACTTATTTCACTGCCGGCGAGGTCGAGGTCCGCGCCTGGACCATCAACCGCGGCGACAAAGCTCCGCGCGCCGCCGGCAAGATCCACACGGACTTCGAAAAAGGCTTCATCCGCGCCGAGGTCATCTGGTGGGAAGACCTGATCAAGCTCGGCAGCGAAGCCGCCTGCAAGTCCGCCGGCAAGATGGGCACCGAAGGCAAAGAGTACGTCGTGAAAGACGGCGACGTGATGCACTTCCGCTTCAACGTCTGAACGCTTGCATTGCAGTCTGTGATCCGCCCCTGCGACCAACAGCCACAGGCTTGACACGTCGGCAGCTCGCGGCCGACGGTGGCTCGATCATGTCGTCGCGCAGCCTGGTCGTCGGAACGTTGCTCGCGTGCCTGTTGGCTGCGTGCCTGCTGGCTGCGTGCGCATGCTCGTCGCCTGCGCCTGGCGCATCGCCCGAGGCTGGTGCCGCGGGCAGCGGTGCAGCTGTCGGCGGCGCTGGTCAGACGGCCGGCGCTGGTGGCGCAGGCACGGTCGCCATCGGTGGCCCCTGCACACCTGACAAGACGCCGAACGACGAGTTCTACATCCCGTGCCCCGACGCCGGCAGCACGCCGATCGACGCAGCGCTGCCCGCAGTCGACAGCGGCCAGCCGCCCGTGCTCGACGCAGGCGCCATGCTCGACGCCACGGCCGCGCCGGCGGACGAAGGCCAGTGCGCAGAGCGCAACACCGACTGCAGCTACGGACACGGCGCAACCACGGTCGGCTCAGCAAGCTGCAGCATCGCCGGTGACAGCTTGCGCGTGGAGCGCGAGGTCTGCGAGGTGTGCAGCAAGCCGACCACGTATGGCGATCACATGCTCTCGATCAGAGATTGCGGAGGATGCATACAAGTGTATGGCGAAGGCCTTACAGTTGCACGCATGCTGGCGGTGGCGGCGAACGCCTGTTACACACGCGCCGACAGCATCGGCTTGACGTGGACGGCCGCCGACCCGCACTGTGTGGACGTCTACGCCTACGTGGGGAGCGGTGTCGCGAACGGCTTGAGCTGGTCGCTGCAGTCGAGCGACTTGGTGCGCCTGTGCCGCTGCGATCGCACCACGGACACGTGTGTCAGCTGCGCGAACGGCGCCTGCGGCGCCACGCCCTGATTGCAGCCCACGTCCCGGCAAGTTGCTCGTGCGGTTTCCGCCGCTATCATGCCTGGGAGGTGAGCTGCGCTTCCGGATGGTCCGGGCACGTGGCGAGCCGAGAAACGAGAGAGCTTCACGGCTCTCCCACCTTGGAACGCCCTCTAAATCCAAGTTCAAAACACCAGGGCGCCGGCAATCGCCGGGGGAGGAAAAAGGCATGCACAGTAATAACGGTCTCTCTCTCGAGGTAACGTCCGGCTAGAAGGCTCGTAGCCGCGCGCCGAGTGCACGCGGATTACGGACTTTGAGCGACGGCCCCTCGATACGGGAGGCCTGGGTGTGGAAACGGCGAGCAGCCCACGGGGCGCTCGCCGTTTCATTGTGCGCACTGCTCGCTGTAACATAGAGCCGGTCAGCGACACTGGATTGCATGCATCGAATGGCGTCATTGAGTCTGGTGTTGGGCGCGTGCGTCGTGGCATGCGCCTGCGGTGACAACGAGAGTCCGGCGAGCGCAGCGGAGCTCTGGCAGCAGGTCCACGACGATCAGTACCGCCGGTGGCAGCGCGCTCCAGGCTACGAGCAACGGCGCGCCACCAACGCGCCCCACGGAGATGCGGTGGACATCTACGTCAACGACGTGGTCGCAGACGTGCTCGCATCCAGCGCCGCGCTCGACGTCTGGCCCGAAGGCTCGGTGATCGTGAAAGATGGCTTCGACGGCAGCGATCTCGAGCTGGTCGCCGTGATGGAGAAGCGCAGCGACGGCTGGTTCTGGGCTGAGTACGACTCCGACGGCAACCCCGCATACTCGGGAACACCCGAGATCTGCATCGACTGCCACGCGAGTGGCGACGACGGCGTGCGCGCGTTCCTGCTGCCGCGCTGACGCTACAGCAAGTACTGGTCGCCGATGCTCAGGATCGTGGTGTTGCGCGCCTTGATCTTTGCGAGCTGCGATTCGGTCTCGCGCTGGAACACGGGCTTGATGTGGAACAGCAGCACCGGGATGTCGCGCTTCTTCACGCCCAGCTTCTTGAGCTCGGCTTCGAGCGTCCGGGGTGTGTGGTGGCACGAGTCCTTCGCGAGCTTGGCTTGCTCGTTCGGAAACGCCACCTCCATCAGCACCGCGCGCAGGTTGTCTACGCCTTTGAGAATCTCCCACAGCCGCTCGGTGGGGCCGGTATCGCCGCTGTACACGATCGTGCTGGTTCCGTCGTCGACCAGGAACGCGCAGGCTTCGACCGAGTGGCTCACCATCACCGGCGTGATGCGCAAGCCGCCGATCTCGGTGGCGACCTCGTTCTTCATCGTCTGAAAGATCACGGTGGGTTTCTGGCCGGGGATCTTGCTGAAGTCGGGCCACAGCTTGTCGTTGAAGAAGTGCTTCTTCAGCACGCCGATCGTGCCCGCCGTCGATGCGATCACCAGCGCAGGGCCGCCCTGCTGCGTGCGCGTGTCCGCGAGCATC
>JAYUYY010000787.1:0-3701 GCA_043752225.1 Sandaracinaceae bacterium
ACGCTCGTTGACGCGAACCGCGTTTCCCTCTGAGAATTGAGCGCTCGAAGCCGTACCAGGAGTCCGCAGCACCGATGTCCGTAGCCACCGCGTTTCTCGCCGCTCAACCCGCTCTCATTCAAGCCGCGCTGTACGTCGGCATTCTGTTCTTCCTCCTCGGCGTGGGTGGCCTTGTGCTGCGGCTCGTCGTGCGCGCGCTGGACCAGATCGGCGAGGTGATGACCTCGAACCCCGAATGGCAGACGCAAGGCGAGATCTCGAAGGAAGAAACGCTGATGCTGATCAGCGTGCTGATCTACGGCGAGGTCTTGCTCTCGATCGAGCCGCCGCTCCGCGCATTCGCAAGCGTCACCGGCAACGCGCTGTTCGCTTCGCTGATCTTGGCTCCGATCGCGGGCGCAGTCCTGCACGGCATTCACGCGGCGCAACGTTCCCGATGACGTGACGCGCTCCACGCTCACGTCGGCTTGCGCTGGAGCTCCTCGAACGCTGCGTCGACGCGGGCGTACAGGCCTTCTTCCTCGAGCGTCGTGCTTTCGTGCAGCGCTTTCACCACGAACCGCGCTTGCTTCACGAACATCTCCGGCTTGCCGCGAATCAACTCCGGCGTCCAAGCGCCTTGGAACGTCACGAACCCGTCGTAGACATCTTTGATTCGGCCGATCATCTTCGCGGCGAGCGCGCGAACCTCGGCATCGGAGTGCTGCAAGAGCTGCGGGTACATGCCCTCGATCTCCATCTCGGCGTGGAGCTTCAGCGTGTTGCCGATGCGGCGTAGCGCTTCGTGCACTGCTGGCCCGTCGAGCTGCGGCGCGGCGTCGAGCAACGCGACCAGCTCGTCGGCCAAGCGGCGAAGCACCACGTGCTGGGTCCGAGATGTCGCCGTGGCGCGATGCACTGACCAGAGCATAGCGCGGCAAGGTCGCTACGTGTGGCGCCGCGGCAAGCGCGTGGCTCTGCTGAGATCGAGCGCGGCGCGCTTGGGGACAAGCTGGCGATCAACGTCATTTGCTCGGCGCCCTGAGTTACCCTCGCCGGCGGTGATCAGGCAGGACGCGCAGCGCGTGGTGCTGGCGACCGACCGGTTCGAGGTGCGCGAGCGCCTTGGGCAGGGCGGTGCAGGCGTGGTCTATGAAGCGTTCGATCGCGAGCACGAGCGCGTGGTCGCGCTGAAGCTCTTGCCCGAGATGAGCGCGATCGACATCGGGCGGCTCAAGCACGAGTTCCGCGCGCTCACCGATGTCGCGCACCCGAACTTGGTGCGGCTGCACGAGCTGGTCTCGGACGGCGCGCAGTGGTTCTTCACGATGGAGCTGGTGCGGGGCGTCGCGTTCCTCGAAGTGGTGCGCACGCCCGACGCGACGCCGCCAACGAACCTCGCGGAGCTCGAGACCAAGCCGCTCGATGTCGCGCGCGCCGCGACGCTGATCGACGAAGGCTTGCGCGACTCGGACGTGCTCGACTCGCACACGCGCGCGACGTTTCAGCGCGTCAACGGGCGACCGCGCATCCCCGAGCTGCGCGCCGCTCTCGGACAGCTCGCACAAGCGGTCGCGGCGATCCACGCGGCGGGCAAGCTGCACTGCGATCTCAAGCCGCAGAACGTGCTCGTGACCCCCGATGGTCGCGTCGTGGTGCTCGACTTCGGGTTGGTCGTGGATGCGCGGCCGCGCGCGGGTCATAACGACCGCTCGATGATCGCCGGCGGCGTGAGCGGAACGCCCGCGTACATGGCGCCGGAGCAAGCGTCGGGCGCGGGCATCAGCGAAGCGAGCGATTGGTATGCGGTCGGCGTGATGCTCTACGAAGCGCTGACCGGGCGCTTGCCGTTCGACGGGGCGATGCTCGAGCTGATGCGGGTGAAGCAAATCGCGGATCCTCCGCCGCCCGAGCTGCGCGCGGCCGACCTGCCCGATGACTTGTGCGAGCTGTGCATGGCGCTCTTGCGCCGCGAGCCGAGCGAGCGCCCGAACGAAGCTGCGATCTTGAGCCGCTTGTGCGGCGAACACTGGGCGGACGACTCGGCGGTGTTCGCGCACAGCATGCCGCCCGCGCAACGCGAAGGCGCGCTGATCGGTCGCGAAGCAGAGCTGGCGCGCCTCCAGCACGCGTTCGCGACCGCGCAGCGCAAGCGGCCGGTGACCGTGTACGTGCGCGGCCACGCAGGCATCGGCAAGACGCGGCTCTTGCAAGAGCTGCTCACCCGGCTCGCGAGCACGCCGGGCACGGTGATTCTTTCGGGGCGTTGCTACGAGCGCGAGCGCCTGCCGTTCAAAGCATTCGACAGCGTGATCGATGCGCTGACCGTGCACCTGCTGGCGCTGCGCGATCGCGAGGCCGCGGCGTTGCTTCCGCGCGACGTGCACAGCTTGGCGCGCTTGTTCCCAGTTCTTTTGCGCGTGCCGGCGATCGCGCAAGCCGAGCGCCCGGCGTTCGAAGCGCCCGATCCGCACGTGCTGCGAAGAGCGGCGTTCGCGGCGCTCAAAGAGCTGCTCGCGCGCATCGCCGAGCGCGCGCCGCTGGTCGTGCACATCGATGATCTCCATTGGGGCGACGTCGACAGCGCGTCGCTCTTGATCGAGCTGCTGCAGCCGCCGGATCCGCCGACGATGATGTTCATCGCGAGCTTTCGCTCCGCGGATGCGACCACCAGCCCGTTCTTGCAGACGCTGCTCTCGCACTATCCGGCGACGCTCGTAGACAGCGCTGTCGCGCCGGAGCTCCCCTCCGGGTCGCGAGCTTCGATGCGCGGTGGTGGTGACACCGAAGCTACGAGCGCGGTGCTCGACATCGCGCTTTCGCCGCTGTCGAACGAGGAATCGCTGCGTTTGGTGCAGAGCTTTCGAGGCGCGGTGGAAGGCGCGGCCGGGGCAACGCTCGATCAAGCCCAAGCGATCGCAAAAGATGCCGCCGGCAATCCGTTCTTCGTCGCGCAGCTGGTGCACTACCTCGCGACGCAACATGCGCGCGCCGGAGAAGCTACGCCGGCGTTCGGCCTGCACGCGATCACGCTCGAGCAGGTGTTGCGCGAGCGGCTCGCGCACTTGTCACCCGCCGCGCTCGCGCTGCTCGAGGTCGTTTCGGTCGCGGGTCATCCGATCGCGCGCGATCTCGCGGTCGATGCCGCGGGCATCGGGCACGAGGCCGACTCTGCGCTTGCGACGTTGCGCGCGGGCGCATGGCTGCGCTCGCAAGGGCCACGCAAAGGCGATGTCGTCGAGTGCTACCACGACCGCGTACGCGAAGTGGTCGCGCAGAGCGTGCCCGACGACCGGCTGCTCACGTGTCACGCGCGGATCGCGCTGCTCTTGGAGGGCAGCGGCCACGCCAATCCGGTCGATCTCGCCGAGCACTTTCGCGCCGCAGGTCAGAAAGACAAGGCCGCGCACTACGCGCAGCGCGCAGCCGAAGCCGCGACGTATGCGCTCGCGTTCGACGACGCCGCGCGTTGGTACGAGCTCGCGCTCTCGCTGCTCGAATCCAATCCTTCGCTCGCTGCGAGCGCGAAGCACGCGCTGCAGATCAAGCTCGCCGAGTCGCGCTCGAACGCCGGTCGACCCGATGCGGCCGCGCAGGCGTATCTGCTCGCGATCGAGAATGCCGAGCCTGATCGCGTGCTCGACCTGCGCCGGCGCGCTGCCGAGCAGTGGCTGATCGGCGGCCACATCGATGAAGGCGTCGCGACGCTCGGCTCGGTGCTG
>JAYUYY010000788.1:0-3691 GCA_043752225.1 Sandaracinaceae bacterium
CGCTTCGATGACAAGAGCCTCGAGGAGCTCGCATCGTCCTTGCGTCAGCTCGGCATGCTCGAGCCAATCTTGGTGCGCCGCCGTGTAACAGGCGGCGGCTACGAGATCGTCGCAGGCGAGCGGCGTTGGCGCGCAGCGCAGCGCGCGGGCCTGCACGAAGTGCCGGTATTCGTGCGCGAGCTCTCCGAGGGCAAAGCTTTCGAGGCGGCGCTGGTCGAGAACCTGGTGCGCGAGGATCTCAACCCGCTCGAGACCGCGCGCGCGTACCAGCGCTTGCTCGACGAGCACGCTCACACGGTCGACACGATCGGCAAGCTGATCGGCAAAGACCGCTCGACGATCTCCAACGCGCTGCGGCTCTTGAAGCTGCCGGAGTCGGTGGTCGATCGGATCGAGGCGGGCGATCTGAGCGAGGGGCATGGTCGCGCGTTGCTGTCGGCCGGCGATGAGCGCGCGATGTCCAAGCTCGCGGCCGAAGCGGTCGAAAAAGGCTGGAGCGTGCGCGAGACCGAGCGCAAGGCTCGCGCCGAGTCGCATGCGCGCAAGCCACCGCCGGCTAAATCGCCGAACACACGCGACCTCGAGGAGCGCCTGACGCGCACGCTCGGTGCGCGCGTCGTCGTCGCCGATCGCAAGGGCAAGGGCCACGTTCAAATCGCGTTCACGAGCTACGAAGAGCTCGACCGTTTGATCGAGGTCTTCCAGCGCTGAAGCGCGTGCGCTTTTGCGAGCGGGCTTCGCAGCGCGAGAAGCGCTCCGCGGCTCGGCTCGCGACAATTTACCGCATTGTGAGCGTGCTCGGCGGTCGCTACGAAGGCCACATGCACATCAATACGTGGGTTGGTTTTGCGCTCTTTGGAATGATCGCGCTGACAGGCTGCGGCGACGACCATCACATGAACGGCGGCGCGCACCACGGCGCCTTCAGCGACGACTGCCAAGCGATCATCGACGTCTGCCATGACGTCGATGGCGCCTACGAAGGCGAGATCGGCGTTTGCCACGAAGACATCGCGCACGAGAACGACGTGGACCTCTGCACGAGCGAGAAGGACCGCTGCATCGCGCTGTGCGTCGCGGCTGGCGGCGTTGTTCCGAACGGCGACGACGCGGGTCAGGACTGAGCGCGAGCGCGGCGCGTTGAGCGCTGGCTAGAGCGCCTTCGAACGCCGAGCGCAGCCACGCACGCAGCGATGAGCCATGCGTTCGATAGGGGCGCTCCGTTGGGCCGCGGCTCACGAGCGAGCACGCTGCAGCCCGTGCTCGCGTCAGGCATGCCGGGCATGCACTCGAGCGCTGCGTCTTCGCTGCGCCGGTTTGGATCGGTGAGCGCCATCAGCTCGGCGATGTTCGGCTCGCCATCCTGGTCGCTGTCGGTCTGGTCCGCTTCCATGGCCTGCAGCAGCTCTGGGAGCTGGGCCGGAGCGCAGCACGATAGGCCGGCGATGCGCGCCGAGGTTCCGAACGAGGTCACGGCCGTGCCGATGCCGCCGCTCGGACTCGCATGACAGAGCGTGCAGGCGGGCGGGCACGGCAGGTCGAGCGCTTCGGCGACCGCCGCGGGATAGCTGGGCGAGGCGTGCGCGGTCGATGCGATCGCGAGCGCGGCGAGCAACGACACGACGCTTGGGCTGAACGCGAAAAACTGCACTGGAAGCCGCAGCTTTTCAGAGCTGCGGGGCTTGCGCCAGTCACCATGGCCGGGCATCGAGCGGGCGCTGCCCTTCCCTCGCATACGCACGCTTGCTAGACCGCGAGCCATGGTCGCCCAGCTCATCGAAGGCAAGCCGATCGCCGCGAAGGTTCACGCCGAGGTCGAGACGCGCGTGCGCGAGATCATCGAGCGCTACGGCCGGCCGCCTGGGCTCGAGGTCGTGCTGGTCGGCGAGGATCCGGCTTCGCAGGTCTACGTGCGCAACAAGGAGCGCGCGAGCTTGAAGGTCGGCATGCGCGGAGGCGTGCATCGCTTGCCGGCCGACACCTCCGAAGCGGTGTTGCTCGAGCTCGTGCAGCGGCTCAACGCCGACGACGCGGTCGACGGGATCCTGGTCCAGCTGCCGTTGCCCAAGCACATCGATACCGACCGCGTGATCGGCAGCATCGACGCGAGCAAGGATGTCGACGGGCTGACCGCCGAGAACGCCGGCAAGCTCGTGCTTGGCAAGCCCGCGCTCGTGCCGTGCACGCCGTTTGGTTGCATGCGGATGCTGGAAGAGATCGGCTACGACGTCGCGGGCAAGCGCGCGGTCGTGGTCGGTCGCAGCAACCTGGTAGGCAAGCCGATCGCGCAGCTGCTGCTGGCGCGCCACGCGACCGTGACCATCGCGCACTCGCGCACGCGCGATCTCGCAGCGGTGGTCGCCGAGGCCGACATCGTGGTGGCCGCGGTGGGCGTACGCGCGCTGGTCAAAGGCGCGTGGATCAAGCCCGGTGCCGTCGTGCTCGACGTCGGCATCAACCGGGCGGATGACGGCAAGCTCTATGGCGACGTCGAGTTTGCGGTCGCGGTCGAGCGCGCCAGCCACATCACGCCTGTGCCGGGCGGCGTCGGCGTGATGACGATCGCGATGCTGCTGCTGAACACCGCGAACGCGGCGGCCGCTAGGCTTGCTTCGCGCTGAGCTCGCCACGCGGCATCAGCTTGATCCATGCGACGGTGACGCCGACTACAATCAGGGCGCCGATCAGCTGCGAGGTCGAGAGGCCGAGCAACGCGCCGCGGTCGTCATCGCGCACCATCTCGACCAGGAAGCGCAGCACCGCGTAGCTGCCGAGGAACGCCAGCATCACCTGGCCATCGAAGCGCTTGCGCGGCTGCATCCATACCGCGAGCACGAACGCGATCAGCAAACACCCGAACGCCTCGTAGAGCTGCGTTGGATGCACGTGCAGCGACGGCAAGGCCTTGCTCGCGATCAGACCGTCGCGCAGCTGCTTCTCGCTCGCTGCGGAGTACTCGGGGAACGAGATGCCGAACGGGTGATCGGTGACGGTGCCGAAGCAGCACCCGCCGAAGAAACAGCCGAGACGCCCGAAGAAGAGGCCGATCGGGATCACCATCCCGGCGATGTCGCAGGCCTTGCCGAGCGGAAAGCGCTCGCGCTTCAAGAAGCCAAGGCCCGCCGCGCTCGCGACGATCAAACCGCCGTAATACGCGAGGCCACCGTTCCAGAACGCTGCCCACGCGAAGCAGTCGCGGTGCGCCGCGTGGCACAGCTTTTCGGTCGCGTCCCAAACGCCTTCGAGCTCTTTGCACTCGCCGACGCTCGTCACGGTGCGCCACACGACCAGGCTCGGGTCGGTGCAGAGATGCACGTAATCCCAGAAGTAGCCGTCCGCGAGCACGTGCAAGATGCGCCCGCCCGCGACGCCGGCCAGCACCGACACCAGGCCGAGGTCGATCATGACGTCGGGATCGAGTCCTTCGCGCTTGGCGGTGCGCGCCGCGAGCCAGGTCGCGATACCGAAGCCGACCATCAGCAAGGCGAAGTACGCCGGGATCGGCTCGCCGAACACGCGGCCGAACGACGGGATCATGGTGCCTTGGCGCTCGCGGCTCCTGCGGCGCTGCTGCTATCAGGCGCCACGGCGCGCTGCTGGCGCAAGCCGTCGAGCAACAGCAACACGACGCCGACCGTAATCGTGGAGTCCGCGACGTTGAACGTGGGCCACTCCCACCCGTCGTTCAGGT
>JAYUYY010000789.1:0-3690 GCA_043752225.1 Sandaracinaceae bacterium
AGCGCCAGCACGACGCCTGACAGCAACGACGTGAAGCGCGTCGCGACTGCGTTCGCGGCGGCCTGAACCTCGGCGTGATTGGGCGGCGTCTCAGCCAGGCCGGCGGCCATGTTCGTGATGCACGAAAGTCCGATCACGCTCGCACCCATGTGCTTGGCCGCGATCGTCTCGAGCACCGTGCTCATCCCGACGGCGTCCGCGCCCAGCGTTCGCAGCATGCGGACCTCAGCTGGGGTCTCATAAGCCGGGCCGAGCACACCGGCGTACACGCCGCTCGCCAGCGGTACTTTGCGCTCTTTGGCGACCTTGCGGGTCAGCGCCAGTAGCTCGTCGGTATACGCGTCGCTCATTGCCGGGAACCTGACGCCGAGCGCGCTGTCTTCTCCACCGATGATCGGCCCGACCAGCGGACTGTGTCCCGTGAGGTTCAAGTGATCCTCGATCAGCATGAGATCGCCGGGCGCGAAATCGTTGCGGATCCCGCCAGCCGCGTTGGTCAGGATGAGCGTCCGGACGCCGAGCGCGATCATCGCCCGCACGCCGCGCACCACCTCGAGCGGGCCGTGCCCTTCGTACAAATGCACGCGGCCCTGCATCAAGCACACGTCCACGCCTTGATGCGTTCCGCCCACGAAGTTACCCGCGTGTCCCGCGACGCTGGATGCCGCCATCCCCGGCAGCTCTGCGTAAGGAATTGCGCATCGTGTTTCGAGCGTGTTTGCGAACGCGCCCAAGCCCGACCCGAGCACGATACCGATGCGCGGCTTCGCCCTTATGCGCAGCGAGAGCGCACGCGCGAGCGCATCGATTCGCTCGGCCTCATTCTCGCTCGCGCTCTTTGCGAACGTGGAACGCGAAGATTGTGTGTGGGCAGTCGTGGTTCTTCGCCGTATCGGTTTGCTCGTGCGCATGGAAGTCGTAGAATTTACTTCATATGGAGCAACAAGTAGATCGAACTTGGCGTTTGCTCCTGTCCGAGCGCGTGCTCTGGCGCGGCCGACCGGTGCTCGGCGTTCCGCGCGACCTGCGCTGGAGCGTAGGTCCAGCGTTCTTCTTCGCGCTCGCGATCGTGACCGCGCTCTTCGCAGGCCTCTTGCACGTGTCGGGCATTCCGGCAGTGCGCTCGATGGCGTTCACCGCGTTCTATTTGCTCATGACCGGCGTCGCGATCCGCGTGCTGCCGCAGTACTTGCTCGATCCCTGCGAGTACATGCTGACGGACCGCCAAGTGATCTGGAAGCGCGGCTCGTACCGGCGAACGATGGATCGCGCGGCGATCACGTACGGTCGCATTCACTGGCATCGCAGCGTGCCGGGCATCGGCCATCTCGAGCTCGTGCGTGCGGTTCCGTTTGGTCCGCTGGCGCGGCGTCAGCGCTTGTGGCTGCACGACGTACCGAATCCAGATGTGTTGTACGCGCAGATCCGGGCGACGCTGCCGAGCGAGTTCGCAGGGTACGGCGACGTGCGGATCACCGACCGACTCGATCGCGGCGAGCGCGTGCTGTGGGGCGCAGGCCAAGCGGGCTTGCGGCTTGGGTCCGGCGAAGCGCTCACCGCGCTTGCGGGGCTCGTCGTGCTCGGCGTCGGCGCGCTCTATGCGCATCGTACCGGTCACGTTCTCATCGAGCTCGAGCAACTCGGCTTGCCCGTGCGCTCGGTGACGTGGGCGCTCTTGTTTTCGGCGATTCTGATCTCGGGCGCGATCATCGTGAGCGTCGGCGCGACGCTGCTCTGGCATGGGCTGTGGGGCGCGCGCGCGGGTGGATCGGCCACCGAGTACGTGCTGACGAACGCGCGGTTGATCATTCGGCGCGGTCGCACCGAGCTGTCGCTGGATCGCAAGCGCATCGTCGACGTGGCCGAGCTGCCGAGCAGCCGCGGCTCACGCAACCTGCACCTGATCCTCGACGCGCCGGACGCACGCGCGCTCGAAGACAGCGGTGCGCTCGGGCTGCTCTCGCCGCCGCGCGCGATGGTGCCGCCGGTGCTCTACGAGGTCCTCGAGCCCGAGTTGCTGCGCGAGCTGTTGTTGCGTCGCGATCGCGACACGGATCCTCCGCTCGATCACGCTGCGTAGTCACAGCGCAGCGGCGTTATTCACAGCGCGGTCGCGCCGGAGCTCCCCTTTCGGGTCGCCGGTGCTCGCGACGCTGCGTCCAAACTCTGGGATACGTGCGCCCTGCTTTGGGATACGTGTCGCCGGCTCTGTGCTCGCGTTGACCCCTGGCTAGCAGCCGGATTAGCCTCCACCCCTAGCCGCGTTCTTTCTCGCGGCTTTTCCTTGTGATTATGCGGGTCTGCGCTCATTGCCACCGAATCTTGGGCGACGCGGAGAAGGCGTGCTCTCGGGACGACGCCCAAGCCATTGAGCTCGAAGCCGCGGTGCTTCCGGCCGAGCTGCAGGGGCGCTTCCAAGGCGTCGAAGCGTTCGCCCAGAGCCCGCAGAGCGCGTGCTATCTCGCTACGCAGCCGAGCAGCGGCTTTCGCGGGCTCTTGAAGGTCATCCCGCTGCGCGATCTGGACGCTTCCGAGCGCGGTCGCCTCAAGCGCGAGCTGCGCAAGCAGGTAAAGCTCGTCCATCCGAACCTGCCGCGCATCGTGGACGGCGGTGAGCTCACCTCGGCGCTGTGGTTGCTTCGCGATCACGTCGACGGCGAGTCGCTCGGCCAGCGGTTGCGGCGCGACGGACCGCTCGAGGTCAGCCAGGCGCTCGCGATCACCGCGCAAATCGCCAGCGCGCTCGACGAGCTGCATCGCGCCGGCATATTGCACCGCGATGTTCGGCCCTCGCGGATCGTGCTGCAGCCGCGCAGCGAAGGCGTTCCGATCGTGAAGCTGATCGACGCCGGCATCGCCGCGCGCCAACGCACCGGCGCGGTGTTCGATCGCCTCGGCACGCCCGCCTATATGTCGCCGGAGCAGATCGCCGGAAAGCTGGTGAGCTTTCGCAGCGACCTCTACGCGCTGGGCTGCATGTTGTTCGAGATGCTCGCGGGTAAGCCGCCGTTTGGCGAAGGCAACGACGCGAACGAGCTGCGCGCGCTGCTCGAGGCGCACCAGCACGACGTGCCGCCGGCGCTGCCGGTCGACGTGCCCGCTCCGGTTGCGACGTTGATATCGGCGTTGCTCGAGAAGGACCCGCGCAAGCGGCCGTTTTCGGCGCAGCAAGTGCGTCGCACGCTCGAGCCGCTCTTGCCTGCCGGAATGCCGGTGATCTCGCCGACTCGCGCCAGCGTGCCCGGGATGGTTTCGCCGGCTCCAATCGGCGCTCCGGGATTGTCTCCGCCGCGCCCCTCGGGCGTGCGGACCTCGCAGCCCGGGGGCGTGCCGTTGCCCAAGGCGCCGCCGCGACCTGCGTCGGGTGCGGTGCCGCGCCGGCCGCCGGTTTTTCAGCGCGAGGAAGTTACCGAAGAGCTCGATCTCTCCGAGGTTCCGCAGACGATCTCGCCGCCCGGCGGCTTTCGCGATCGCAACAACACGCTCGATATCTCCAACGATGAGCTCGCTTCGCTGCGCTTGCCTCCTTCTATTGCCGCTCCGCCGAATACGGCTTCGCGGGGCGCCGCTCCCCCGAATGCTGGTCTTGCGGACGAGCCGCTGCCGATGGCAGTCGAGGTCGCGATGGATGAAGCCGCTGACGACGCTAAAACGAGCTTGATCTCCGCTGCGTCGCTCGGCGTGGTGGCT
>JAYUYY010000790.1:0-3689 GCA_043752225.1 Sandaracinaceae bacterium
CCGAGTGTGCGCACCCGCTCACGTTAGCGATGGCAACTGTGCAATTCAAGCACAGTTAGGATTTGGGCCCGGGATTCGGGACATCCGTCGTGAGGTCGCGTTCTCGTAAGTAGAGCGATTGGGCCACGGTTGCGGAAGAAACGCCGAAGATCCGCGCGACATGCGCCAGCACCCAGGGGTGCAGCCGCCCGCCGGCCGGTCGAACAATCGACGCCAGCGAGCGGGGATCGAGATCGGCCCAGATCGGCTCGTCGTCATGGGCTTGGGCGCGCAGGTCATCGAGCGCGGCTTCGAGCGTGCTCAGATCGCGCAGGCGACCCGCGCTGCGCTTGATCCGAAGCACCGCTCGGAAGGTGCCGTGGTAGCCGAGCTGCAACGCCGCCCACTGCGGAACGGTGCTCGCCGCGATCGCGAGGTCGAGCTCGGCGAGGCGCGCTTCGATCACGGCCATCGGCAGCTCGTCGAGCTCGCGCAAGGCGCCGGGGAAGCGGCGTGCGAGCGCGGCCATGTCGCGCTTGGGGTCGCGCGCTTCGCCGAGTACGCCGGACCCGCTTTCGTGCGCCGCGTGCTCATCGCGCAAGCGCTTAATCTCGCGATACTTGCCGCGTAGCGACGCGATCATTTCGGGCGTCACGCGCATCGCCTGCGGTGATAGAGAGCATCGGACACGCGCGCAAGCAGGCACGTTCGACTTAGGAGACCCCCATGAGCGATCAATCGATCGAGAGCGTTTCGAACGAGCTGCGCGTGTTTCCGCCGCCCGAGGAGTTCGCCGCTCGCGCGCACATCCAATCGCGGCAGGCGTACGAAGAGCTCTACCAAGCGAGCATCCGCGATCCGGAAAAGTTCTTCGCCGAGCAGGCCAGTGCGCTCGAGTGGAAGACCCAGCCCACCACCACGCTCGAGTGGAAGCCGCCGTTCGCGAAGTGGTTCTTGGGCGGCAAGCTCAACCTCGCGAGCAACTGCCTCGATCGTCACTTGAGCAGCGCAACGCGCAACAAGGCGGCGCTGATCTGGGAAGGCGAGCCGGGCGATCAGCGCGTGCTCACGTACTACCAGCTGCATCGCGAGGTCTGTCGCGCGGCGAACGCGCTCGAGAAGCTCGGCATCGAGCGCGGCGATCGCGTCGGCATCTACATGGGCATGGTGCCGGAGGCGGTGATCGCGATGCTCGCGTGCGCGCGGATCGGCGCGGTGCACAGCGTGGTGTTCGGAGGCTTTGCGGCGGATGCCGTGCGCGACCGCATGAACGATGCGCAGGCCAAGTGCGTGATCACGCAGGACGGCGCGTTTCGAAAGGGCGCGCCGTCCCCGCTCAAGCCGCAAGTCGATCAAGCGCTCGAGCAATGCCCGAGCGTGCAGCACGTGATCGTGCTGCGCCGCGCCGGCAACCCGATCGAGATGAAGGCTGGCCGCGATCACGAATGGCACGCGCTGATGGCGGATGCTTCCCCGGTGCACGAAGCGCCCGCGCTCGACAGCGAGCATCCGCTGTTCATCCTCTACACGTCGGGCTCGACCGGAAAGCCGAAGGGCGTGTTGCACACGACCGCGGGCTATCTGCTCGGCGCGATGCTCACCAGCAAGTACGTCTTCGATCTCAAGCCCGAGGACACGTACTGGTGCACGGCCGACATCGGTTGGGTCACCGGTCACTCGTACATCGTGTACGGACCGCTCGCGAACGGCGCGACCTGCGTGATGTACGAAGGCGTTCCCAACTATCCCGACCCGGCGCGCTTCTGGTCGATCATCGAGCGCCACGGCGTGACGATCTTCTATACGGCGCCGACCGCGGTGCGCACGTTCGTGAAGTGGGGCGAGGAGCATCCGAACAAGCACGATCTGTCGTCGCTGCGATTGCTCGGCACGGTCGGTGAGCCGATCAACCCGGAAGCGTGGATGTGGTACAGGCGCGTGATCGGCGGTGACCGCTGTCCGATCGTCGACACGTATTGGCAGACCGAGACCGGCTCGATCGTGATGACGCCGCTGCCCGGTGCGCTGCCCGCAAAGCCCGGCTCGTGCTCGCTGCCGTTCTTCGGCATCTCCGCGAAGGTGCTGCGCGAGGATGGAAGCGAAGCCGCGCCGAACGAAGGCGGCTTGCTGGTGATCGACAAGCCTTGGCCTTCGATGCTGCGCACGATCTGGGGCGACGACGCGCGCTACGAGCAGCAATACTTCTCGCGCTTCCCGGGCGGCGTGTACTTCACAGGCGACGGCGCGCGGCGCGATGCCGACGGATTCTTTTGGGTAGTCGGACGGATCGATGACGTCGTGAACGTCTCGGGGCATCGGCTCGGCACCGCCGAGATCGAGAGCTCGTTGGTCTCGCATCCGTCGGTCGCGGAGGCCGCGGTGGTCGGCATCGACGATGCGCTGACCGGCCAAGCGCTCGTCGCGTTCGTGACGCTCAAGCAAGGCCAGACCGCGTCGCCGCAGCTTGCGGAGCAGCTGTCCGATCACGTCGGAAACGACATCGGCAAGTTCGCGCGGCCCAAGCGCGTGCGCTTCGCCGACGCCGTGCCCAAGACGCGCAGCGGCAAGATCATGCGGAGACTGTTGCGGGATTTGGCCGCGGGCCGCGCGACGGTCGGCGACATGACCACGCTCGAGGACATTTCGGTGCTCGCGAAATTGCGCGATGGAGAGGAGTAGAAACTCCCGCTCGCGGCAGCCATGAGCACCAACCCTCTCGACGACAAAGCGTTGCGCGACGTGCGGGCGTTCAAGCCGAACGCGCGGCCGATGATCATCGCCGTCTCGCTCAACCTGCTGGTCGGGGGGCTCTTTCTCGGCGTTCCGTATTATCGCGGCAAGCTCGCGACGCGCGACGCGCTGCAAGCGTTTGGCGAGACCGCGGGATGCATTCTCGGCGGCACGCCGGTTAAGAGCTTCGGGCTGGCGTTGCCTGCGGGCGAGCGCGATCACTTTGCCGAGCTGGTGCTGCACGCGGGCGCCGACTGGCCGGCGCGCTGCGTCAAGCCGCTCGCGCGCGTGATGCCCGAGGAAGCCACGTTCTTGTGGCCGTCGGTGAAGACCGCGATCGGCGACGTGCGCGCGACGGTGAAGCTCGTCGATCGCGAGCTCGGCGCGCTGCAAGAGGCGCGCACGGCAGGCGTCACGCGCGTCCCCGAGCGACCGTTGCTCGCGCTCGCGCGCTTGCGTGCGGCGCTGACGTTGCTGGCGCGAGCCGCCGGCGTGAGTGAGTCGATCGATGCCCAGGCGATCGGGTTCGACGAGGCGCTCGCGAGCGTCGAGCCCTCACGCCTGCCGCTCAACGCAGGGCAAACAGCGGCGACCGACGTGTGGCTCGACGACGACGGCGTGCAAGCGCTGGCGCTCGACGGGCGCGGGCTTTCGTGGCTCTCGGTCGCGGCCGGCGAGATTGATCGCTTTCGCGTGAAGCGTTCATCGCTCTTGCGCGGCACGCTGCGCACGCCGGACGGAGCGTTCGCGGCGTTTGCGATGCCGTCCGCGCGCTGCGCCGAGCAACCCGACCACTGCGTGCGGCGCGCGACCGGGATCGCGGATCTCGCGCTCGGCACGCAAGCCGCAAGCAATGCGCTCGAGATGCCGGAGCCGCGCTGGCTCGCCGCGCACCCGCACGGGCGCGTCGATCGCAGCGTGGTGGTGGGCGCCGACAGCATCGACGTGCTCGCGCTCGCGAATGCGGAAGGCGCGCTCGA
>JAYUYY010000791.1:0-9210 GCA_043752225.1 Sandaracinaceae bacterium
TCAAGGTCTCGATCCCGATCGTCGCGATCCGCGCGAGCCCGCGCTCGAGCACTTCACCGAAGAGGCCGAGCTTATCGCCGTAATAGTGGTGCACGAGCGCGTGGTGCACGCCCGCTTCTTGCGCGATGTCGCGCAGCCGCGCGCCGGCAAATCCACGCAGCGCGAACGCGCGCTCCGAAGCGTCGAGAATGCGGCGGCGCGTGTCTTCAGGATTGCGCCTGCGCGGCCGACCGACCCGCGTGGTCTCTTCTTCTTGTTGCAGCATCTCGGTCTTCGTTTCGGCTCGGCTCGGCTCGGCTCGGGCCCAATGGACTTGGTGACCTTCGCCGCCCTAGCCGGCCTTCGCGATATAGCCGCGAGCTTCGAGAAACGCGAGCAGCGCTGCCAGGTTGTCGTCGGGGGACAACTGTTCGGTATCGAGCGTCAGGTCCGCATGGGTAGGCGGCTCGTAGGGCGCGCTGACGCCGGTCATGTTCGCGATTTCACCCGCGGCGGCCTTCTTATAGAGGCCTTTGGGGTCACGCGCCTGGCAGGCCTCGACCGAGGCTTTCACGTACAGCTCGACGTAATCCCCCTCGCCCATCGAAGCGCGCACCCGGTCGCGATCGACGCGATAGGGCGAGACGAACGCGCACAAGACCAGCACGCCGGCGTCCACGAACAGCTTCGCGACCTCGCCCACCCGCCGCACGTTTTCGCGCCGGCCCTCCGGGGTAAAGCTGAGATCGCTGCACAGGCCGTGACGCAAGTTGTCGCCGTCCAGGACGTAGGCCGCGATGCCGCGTTCGGCCAGCACGCGCTCGAGCGCGCCGGCGATCGTGCTCTTGCCCGACCCCGACAAGCCGGTGAACCACAGCGCTGCGCCGCGGTGCCCGCGGATCGCTTCGCGCCTCTGCCGGCTGACTTGGCTCGACTGCCAATGGACGTTTGGAGAGCGGCTCGCCACGCGCCAGACCATACACCAGAGCAACCGGTTAACGACTCCGTTGGACGGCGGCGTTGTGCGCATCGAGGGTCGCGCTGAAGGTGTGGCGGCCTCCGCCTTTCGCCACGAAGTACAGGTAATCGTGGCGTTTCGGGTCGAGCACTGCGCGCACCGCGGATATGCCGGGGTTGGCGATCGGACCCGGCGGCAGGCCATCGATCCGATACGTGTTGTAGGGGTTTTGTGCGTCCGCGAGCATCGCGCGCGTGATCTTGGGGCGCGCGCGGTTGAAGCCCACGCACGAGGCAAGAGATCGCTCGCGCAGGCAGCCGTAGATCACCGTCGGGTCGGCCTGCAGGCGCTTGGGTGTGAACTTCGGATCGCGCAAGCGGTTCAGGAACACGCCGGCGATGATCGGTTGCTCCTCGGCGGCGACCGCTTCCTCTTCGACGATCGAGGCCAGCGTCAGCACGTCGCTGCGCGACATCCCGACCTCGGCCTGCAGCGTGCGCAGAGCGTCGGCGTGCTGTTCGAAGAGCGGGTTGAGCTGCTCTTGCGCGCGCGTCACCAGCTTCTTCACGAGCGCGCGCGGATCGGTGCCTTCGCGCAGCGAGTACGTGTCCGGGAAGAGCCAACCTTCAGCGTTGCCCGCTTCGATGCCGAGCTCGCGCAGCAGCGCGGGATCCTCGGTCGCCGCCAGCAGCTCGGCGCTCGAGCAAATCCCGAAGCGCTCCAGCCGGTCCGCCATCTCGAAGCGCGAATAGCCTTCCGGCAACACCACCTTGATCACCGCAGAGCCAAAGCCGTACGCGATGCGCTGCACGATCTGGCTCGGCGTCATGTCGTCGTAGAGCGCGACGCTGCCGGTGCGCAGCCGCGCGCCCGCGCCGCGGATGCGCGCGTAGAGCTCGAAGATCATCGGCTCGCGCAGCGCATTCGCACCCGCGAGGCGATACGCGATCGTGCGCAGCGAGACCTGCGGCTCGAGCGCGACCTCGACCAGCTTGCCTTTGCCCGGCCCGGGCTGCTCGGCGTACCCCATCACCAGCCAACCGAGCGCACCGAGCGCGATCGCCGCGATCATCATCAGCGTCGCGACCAGCACGCGGACCGCCGAGAGCGCGCGTTTGCGCGAGCGCCTCCACCGCGCTGCGTTACTCGCCATCGTCGTCGTCCGTGTGCGAGCGATGATCGGAGCCATGCTGGGCGTTCTGCTTGGCGTCGAGAAAGCTCTGGAGCAGCAGGGCCGCTGCGACCCGATCGACCTTGCCGCGCTGGGCTGCGCCGCGTACGCCCGCGCCGCGCAGCGCGCGTTCGGCGGCCAGCGTCGACATGCGCTCGTCCCACAGCTCGACGCGGATCATCGAGAGCGTGTTGAGCCGCTGCGCAAACCAGCGCGAGAGCCGCGCGGCCTCACCTTCGCTGCCGTCGAGCCGCAGCGGCAAGCCGACCACGATCACGCTGACCGCGTGTTGTTGGGCGAGCTCCGCGACCTCGCGTGCGCCTTGCTCGCGTGCGGTCACCTGCACCGTGCCGAGTGGCGACGCGATGATCCCTTCTTCATCGGAGAGCGCGAGGCCAATCCGTCGTGAGCCGGGGTCAACACCGAGCGCGCGCATGCGGTTCGATTGGTAGCACACGGGCTCGCGCTGACGGTCGCCAGATGTATCCTCACCGCGATGCCTCCAAGCATGCCGCCCCGCACCTTGCGCGCGCTGGTCGCCGACGTCGGCGGCACGAAGACCGACCTCGCCCTTTATGAAGCGAGCCGCATGCGCAGCGTGCAGCCATTCGAGGCGAATTCGATCGCGCGACCGGTGCGTTCGGTGCGCTACGCGAGCGCCGAGCAAGCCTCGCTGCCGGAAGCCGCGCTGCGCTTCCTCGGCGAGGACCGCGTCGACATCGCCGTGCTGGCCGTCGCGGGGCCGATCGAAAACGATCGCAGTCAGCTGACGAACCTGCCGTGGGTGATCGACCGCCTCGAGATGCAGCGCTGCCTGCACGCGCCGGTCGAGCTGATGAACGACTTCGCCGCGCTCGTGCACGCAGCGCCGCTGCTCGGCCCGGGCGACCTGTTGTCGCTGTCGGAAGCGCCGCGCAAGAGCCTGGGCACGGTGGCGGTGATGGGCGCGGGCACGGGGCTCGGCGAGGGCATCGGTGTTTGGGGCGGCGGGGCGTTGCAGGTCGTGGCGAGCGAGGGCGGTCATGCGGACTTCGCGCCGCGCGACGAGCTCGAGGTGCGTTTATGGCGCTACCTCAAAGCGCGTCACGAGCGCGCGACCTACGAGCACGTGCTCTCCGGCCGAGGCCTCTCCTCGCTCTACGCGTTCCTGCGGGCCGAAGCCCTAGGCTCGGAGCCGGCCCGACCCGAGCCGCCGACCCCACCCAACGAGGTCACCGCGCGCGCGCTCCACGGCCGTGACTCCATCGCCGCGCAGACGCTGCGGCTGTGGCTCTCGATCTACGGTGCCGAGGCCGGGAATATCGCGCTGCGTGTTCAACCCGAAGGCGGCCTGTTCATCGCGGGCGGGATCGCGCAGCGCCTCGGCATGCGCTTGCTCGAAGGCGAGCTGATCGAGGCGTTCCGCGCCAAAGGCGCGATGCGTCGCGTCGTCGAGCGTATCCCCGTCGACCTCATGCTTCGGCCCGACGCGAGCCTCTTGGGCGCGTGGGCCAAAGCCGTTGTGATATACAATCAGGAGCACACGCGCTGAGCTCAGCGCGCGCCCCTTCGCTCTCGCGCGTGGCCCATGTCGGAAGACAAGATCGTCCGCAAGCTCCGCAAGCAGCTCGAAACTGCGCTCGCGAAGCGAAGTGAAAATGAAGCGGCCGACGTGCTCGGCAAGCTCATGGCGGCGGACCCCAAAGTCCCGCGCTGGCCGCACAAACGCGGTGATCTGCTGCGCAAGCTGGGCCAGAACCGCGTCGCGATCGACTGCTACGCCGAGGCCGCCACGCTCTACGCCGAGCAGGGCTTCATCGCGCGCGCGGTCGCGATGGCCAAGACCATCCTGAATCTCGACCCGAGCCGGATCGACGTGCTCGAGCGCATCGATCCCGAAGCCGCGCGCAAGCTGCACCGGTTGCAGCGGCCCAAGGGCGTCTCCGCGCGTCCAGCCGCACCCCGTCACCACGGCCACTCGGCGGTGATCGCAGACGACGATGACGCGCCGATCATGCGCCATCCCGCCCTCTTGCCGGATGACGAGGATTCGGGAGCGCCCCCGCCGCCGATGCGCCATCCGGCGCTCTTGCCCGACGACGATGAAGAGATTCCGCCTCTGCCGCCGCCTCCGGCAGCTGCGCCCAGGCGCCATCCGATGGTGCTCGACGACGATGTCGAGATCCCCCCGCCGATGCCGCCGGCTCCGACTCCGCGTGCACCTGTGTCGCCGGAGCGACGCGCCGCAACGACCCTGCGCGGCGCAGCACCCGCGCGCCCGGTCACGCTCGATCGGCTCTCGATGCCGCCTGAGCTCGCGATGCCCATGCCGCTCAGCCCTGCCCGGCGCGCGCAAGCTAGACTGCAGGTCAACGTCCCGCCGCCGCCGCGCCTGCCCGACTTCGGCGACAGCATGCTGGATGTCGCGGAGCTGACGATCGCGCCCGACGTGCGCCCCAACGAGACGCGTTTCTCGAACGCGCCGCCCGCACTCCGCCGCGGGCGCAGCCCGAGCATGGATATCGAGCTCAGCGACATCGAGCTCAGCGAGCGCGAGCGCGCTGTACCGCTCGTCGCCTCTTCGCTTCCACCGGCGCCGCCGAGCCCGATGCAGCTCTCGCAGCTGCCGCTGTTTCCGCTCTTCGCGGAAGTGCCGAAGCACGCGCTGAGCATCCTAGTGCAGGGCGCCGAGGTGATCGAGCTGCCCGATGGTGCGGTCGTGATGCGTAAAGGCGAGATCGCCGACGCGCTCTACGGCATCGTCGAGGGCAGCGTTCAGATCGGCGTGCCCGGCCAGCAGATGCGGCTCACGCTCGCCGAAGGCGACGTATTCGGAGAGGCCGCGCTACTGGGCGGCGAGAAGCGTCACGCCGACGTCACGGTGAAGGGCTATCTGGTCGCGCTGCGCATTACGCGCCCCGTGCTCCAACAGCTGCTCGCCGCGCATCCGCCGCTCGCCGAGATCTTGCTCGAGCTGCTCACGCGCAGGTTGCTCGGCAACCTCTTGCAAGCTTCGCCGCTCTTCCAAGAGTTCGACATGCGCGGCCGACAAGAGATCGTGAAGCTCTTCGAGGTGCGGCGCGCGCCCGCGGGCACGATCCTCGCGTCGCAAGGCAAGATGATGGACGGCCTGTACATCAACCTCACCGGCGAGCTCGAGGTCGCGCAGCCCGCGCACCCGATTCAAAAGCACGGCGCCGGCACGATGTTCGGCCACGGCTGCATGCTCACGCAGGAGCCGTCTGCGATCTCCGTGCGCGCGCTCTCGAACATGCTGGTCCTGCGCCTACCCGGCGCCGCGTTTCACTCGCTCGCGATGCAGTACCCCGCGATCCTCGCCCAAGTCAGCGACCTCTCGGGGAGTGACGTCGCCCAGGTTGTGACTTAAAGACCGTTCGTGAGCACGTTGTTCGAGGACATCGGCGGAGAGACCGTGCTGCGGTCGGTGATCGCGGACTTCGTCGCGCGCATGTTCGTCGATCCGATGATCGGGTTCTTCTTCTTCAAGGCCGATCGCGCGCGGATTACCGAGATGGAGTATCAGCACGCGGCCCAGCACTTGGGCGGGCCCGTCACTTATTCCGGCCGGCCTCTGCGCCAGGCCCACGCTCAGCACCGCATCATGGGCGGGCAGTTCATGCGCCGGCGCGAGCTCCTGCGCCGCACGCTGCTCGATCACAAAGCCCCAGGCCATGTGATCGAGGCATTCCTGGCTCACGTGGATTCGCTGCGCGGCGAGATCACCGGCGACCACGGCGGCACGGAGTGCCTGGATTGAGGGTCACTGCGGAGTGCATCAGCGTAGCGGCTCCTCTATACTGCCGCCGCCATGGAATACCGTTGCAGCTTTCGGTGCGTCGCGGGTTGCGACGGAACATACGACGTCGAGCAGGTCATCTATCACTGCCCCAAGTGCGGTGAGCTGCTCGAGGTTGCGCATGATCTCAGCGCGCTCAAGCAGCGCAGCGCCTCGGCCTGGATCCGGCTCTTCGAAGAGCGCGCCGGCACGTCGCGTTGGCCATACGGCAGCGGCGTTTGGGGCAAGAAGGAATGGGTGCTGCCGCACCTCGACGAGGACTGCATCGTGTCCTTGCACGAAGGCGGCACCAACTTGTTTTGGGCCGAGCGCTACGGCGCGACGATGGGTCTGCGCGATCTGTGGATCAAGATGTGCGGCAACAGTCACACCGGGTCGTTTAAAGACCTCGGCATGACCGTGCTCGTCAGCGTCGTGAAGCAAGCGATCAAGCACGGCAAGCCGATCCGCGCGATCGTATGCGCGTCGACCGGTGACACCTCCGCGGCGCTCGCTGCGTACTGCGCGGCCGCCGGCATTCGCGCCGCCGTGCTCCTACCGCAGGGCAAGGTCACGACCGCCCAGCTCGTGCAGCCGATCGCGAATGGCGCGCTCGTCTGCGCGCTCGACACCGACTTCGACGGCTGCATGTCGATCGTCCAAAAGCTCGCGCAAGAAGACGGCATCTACCTCGCGAACTCGATGAACTCGCTGCGCCTCGAAGGCCAGAAGACGGTCGCGATCGAGATCGTCCAACAGTTCGATTGGGAAGTGCCGGACTGGGTGATCATCCCTGGCGGTAACCTCGGCAACGTGTCCGCGCTCGGCTCGGGCTTTGATTTGCTGTTCGAGCTGGGCCTCATCGCGCGTCGCCCGCGCATCTGCGTCGCGCAAGCCGAGTCGGCGAACCCGCTCTACACGGCGTACAAGCGCGGCTACAAAAACTTCGAGCCGATGACTGCGCTGCAAACCGAAGCGAGCGCGATTCGGATCGGCAACCCGGTTTCGATCCGACGCGCGATCCGCACGCTCGAGCGCTACAACGGCGTCGTCGAGCAGGCGAGCGAAACCGAGCTCGCAGAGGCGTCGGCGAGCGCGGACCGCACCGGCACGTTCTGTTGCCCGCACACCGGCGTCGCGCTCGCGGCGCTCGTGAAGCTCGTGAAGAGCGGCGAGGTTCGTCCGCAGGATCGCGTGGTCGTGATCTCGACCGCGAGCGGCCTCAAGTTCACCGACTTCAAGGTGCGCTACCACGAGAACCAGATCCCGGGCGTGAAGAGCGAGCGCGCGAACCGCCCGATCACGCTCGAGAACGATTACGAGAAAGTTAAGCGCGCCGTCCTCAGCGCGCTCTGAATCTCGCTTTAGCCTCTCGCTCCGCGCTAAGGCGTCGACGGCTCGGTCTCATCGAGCTCGTCGAAGCGCAGACCGCTGCTTGCTTCGCCGCGGCCCACGCCTTTGCGGCGCGCGAGCCACAAGTGTGTCGAGCCGTCGCTCCAGCGCGCCAGCTCGTAGCGCCGCGAGAGATGTGCACCCGCGCGCGGGATCTCTTCTTCCCAGACGCGGAACGGTTGACCGGAGCCCGGCCTGAGCACGGTGCCGAGCGGCGGGATCTGCGTTTGCGTCTGCGGATCGAGCATCGCGCCGAGCAGCAGCTTGTTCTGTCGACCGCCGGCACCGGCATCAGCGGCAACCAGAAGCGCGGCACGCTGCTGCCGAGCTTGTAGCGCGCGGTTCCGTTCACCGCGATCTGGCCTTCGCCTTCGGTGGCTCGCGCGCGGCGTCGCGCCTTTTCGTCTTCGAGCCGGTCGAGACCTTTGCCGAGCGCAGAAGGAACGGTGCGCTCGACCGCCCACGCCAAGTTCGCCATCTCGTCGCGCATGAAGCGCACTTGCTCGATCAGCGGCCCCTGCGTCAGCTGGCCGACGACCGGAGGTAACAAAAACAACGGCGTGTTGTAGGGGTTCGTGAGGACGGTCGCGCCGGCCGCGTCGCGCACCGAAAGTTGGTACATGCCCCAGTCGTTGTTGCTGTCGCCGACCGCAGGCGATGCCGGGATCGAGGTCACGGTGCCGAACGTATCGGTCGCAGTCAGCGAGCTGACGCGCAGGATCGTTCCGACCGGCGCTTCGATCGGGATCACCTGCCAGTCGTTGCTGTAGATCAGCGCGAACTCCATCAGCAGCATGCGCCCGAGATCGTCGGCGGCGGGCTCGAGCCGGCTGAGGTCCACCCTGCCCTCTGCCATCTCCCAGTAACGAGGCACCGGCATGCCGGGAAACTCGATCGGCGTCGGCAGGCCTTGGAACGTGATCACCTTGTTCGCCCACGCCGCGCTGCTCGCGGTGCCCGCCATCGTCGCGCCGGCGCGCACGTCGAACGTGCTCCAGTCGAGTCGACCGCCAGCGTACTCCTGCGCGTTCAGCACGATCTGCTGCTGCGGCAGCGACAGCTCGTTGTAGAGCTGCACCGCGACCTCGAAGCGATGCTCGAGCCGCTCTTCGACCCACGTGCTCTGCGCAGCAGGCGCTTCGGACACCAGCGCGCTCCACCATGCGAGTCACGCGGTCGCCACTGCATTCACCGCTGCGCGATCGGCTGCAGGGATCGCAGGCGCCGCCGGCAGGTTGGGCGCCGCGACGCGCAACGCGGCTTCGAGCTTGTAGCCGTCGGGCACGCGCCCGAGCATCACGTGCGCATGGCGTTGCGTCGCGACGCAAGCGCAAGAAATGTTGCCCGGCTTCGGTCGCGGTACGGAGCTCCTTGCGCGTGGTCGTGCGCACCAGCTCGCGCTCGACCAAGGTCTCGAGCGGCTGGAGGTTTGGCGAGTAGGGCTGCGGCGTGCCACTCGCGGTATCGCCGCGCGCGCGCACCTTCGTCATCGGCGACGCGGTCACGACCAAGTTGGTGTTGACCAGCGAGCCCGCGTCCTCGCCCTGAAGCTCGCCGAGCTGCCACTGGCGACCGATTAGCCAAAAGGGGTCAGCAACGCGCGCTTGCAGGTTGTCGAGAAAGTCAGGCGTGCGGACCATCGGTTGGAGCCGCGACCAAAGGGTCATGGAAACGCTGTCGGCCACTTCAAATGCTCCTGACGTTGCGGCTGAAGTCGGTGCTGATCTCTTCGGTCTGGGCGCCGCCGACGCTGATCGTGTGCGCGGTCGCGGGCAGGTAGTGCGCCGACGCTCGGGATCAGCGTCGGCTCTATCATGCGCATCTTCGCGAGGTTGATCGCATCGAGCACCGCCTGACGCAGCGCTTGCAGGTTGAGCGCGCTGCCCATCCGCGCCGGTACCGCGAACAGCACCGCTTGCGGCGGACGCGAGGCGG
>JAYUYY010000792.1:0-3677 GCA_043752225.1 Sandaracinaceae bacterium
CGAAAGAAGCCGAACGGTCCTAACCGGTAGTTAACCGCGATTAGCACGACGTTCTCTTCTTGCGCGAGGCGCCCGCCGTCGTAGCCCGCGGCGTGGCCCACCACGTTGCCGCCGCCGTGGATCCAAAACATCACCGGCAGCTTGCTGCTCGCGGCCTGCTCGGGCGTGAGCTTGGGCGCGAACACGTTGAGGAACAGGCAGTCTTCGTCGCCGAACGGCTTGCCGACCTCGGCCTCGCTCACGCCGAACGGGTGCCCGTACTGAGGACACGCGGCTTCGAACGCGTGCGCGTTGATCTGGTCGGCTTTCTCTTCGTACGCGCGCGACGCCGCAAACCGCAGCTCGCCCTTGGGCGCTTGTGCGTAGCGCATGCCGAGCCACATCTGATTGCCATAGCGGCCTTGCTGCCCGAGCACGCGCGTCTTGCCGAGCATGCGCGTCGCGCTCGAATCCGGGATCGGCTGCGGCGTGCTCGAGCCACACGCCGAGCTCGCACAACACAGCAGCACGAGGGTGACGCCGAACGCGCGGCTCATCGAAGGGGTCGACATGACCGCCCTTATGCTTTGCGTCCCGCGACTACGCAACGTCTACGCAGGCTGGTCTGACGAAACGTTGCGAGCCGGATTTTCTAGTAGTCGAGCTCGGTGATCACGCGCTTGGGGCGATCGCGTTCCTGTTTTGGACGCACAGGCTTTGCCGCGACGTCCGGGCGCGGCGTGGGCTTGGGCTTGGGCTTGGGCTCAGCGACGGGCGTGGTGGGCTCGGGCGTGAGCGGCGTGAGCAGCACGTCGACGCTCGCATCGTCGTTCGCGACGAATCGACGCTTCCACGGTGCGAAGCCCTCGGCCGTCACCATGAGCTCGTGCTGGCTGTCATCCTTGGCGAGCTGAAAGCGCGTGCCGGTCACGGAACGGCCGTCGAGCGTGATCTGCGCGTGCTCAGGCAAGCCGGTCAGCTCGATCGTCACCGGTTGCGCGAGGGGTTGCGGCGCTTGACTGCCCGGTGCTCCCACGTCTGTGCTCGCCGCGGCAGGCGCCTCGAGCGGCGTCACGCTTGGCAGCGGCTCGGCATTCTTGTTCTGCATGCCGAGCCACACGCCGCCGAACAGCAGCGCGATCACACCGGAGCCGACGGCCAACCGCGTTAGCGCGGCCTGGCTCGGCAACATGCGCTGCATCGGCACACGATCGGAAAGCGAAGCCGGCACGACATCGCCGTTCCCGGTCAGCCGAAACTCTTGAACGATCCCGGCGTCGCCGAGCGGCGTGGTGGTCGACTCCGGGGTCGGCATCACCACCGGGCGCAGCTCCATGTTCGAAGGCGGTCGCTCGGAGCGCAGAGGCTTCTCGCCGTTCGAAGCAACCGCGGCGAGCGCAGCCAACAGCTCGCGCGCGGTCTGGTAACGCGCGGATGCGTCTTGCGCCATCGCCTTCATCACGACATCGCACAGCCGTCGATCGAGATCGGGCCGCACCTCGTGCAGCGGCGGCGCGCCGCCCATCACGATCGCCAGGATCAGATCGCCCATGTACGGCGAATCGTAAGGCAGCCGTCCCGACAACGCCTCGTAGAGGATCACGCCCATGCTGTAGATGTCGGTGCGTTGATCGATATCGTGCAGACCGCGCGCTTGCTCCGGAGACATGTACACGGGCGTGCCGACGATCGCTCCGTCGGTCGTGGTCACCGCGGAGCGCCGCTCGCCTTCGGGTCCGGGTCGCAGGTGCTTCGAGATCCCGAAGTCGATCAGCTTCGGATAGACGCCAGTCGCATCGCGCACGAGGAAGATGTTCTCGGGCTTGAGATCGCGATGAACGATCCCGATGTCATGCACCGCGACCAAACCGCGCGTCGTCTGCTCCATCAAGTAGACGAGCTCTGCAGTCGGCGGCCGCACGCGCAGGTAGTGGCTGAACGCTTCGCCTTCGAGGTAGTCCATCACCATGTAAGCCGAGCCGTCGGGCAGATAGCCGTAGTCGGTGATCGACACGACGTTGCGATGCCGCACCGACGCCGCGAGCTTGGCTTCGCGCTGGAAGCGCGCGTGAAAACGCTCGGGCTCATTGCCCTCCATGCGCACGAACTTGATCGCGACCGGCGCATCGAGCGCGAGGTGCCGTGCGTTCCACACGGCGCCCATGCCGCCTTCGCCGATCTGCTGACGCAGCTCGTAGCGATCGGCGATGCGCGCGCCCGGTACCAACGCGAAGCTCATTGTGGGCTTGAGGTTCCCATCGCTTCGCTCAATAGTACCCAACTGGGTGGGGCCGTAGCTTTCTTTGACCTTGGGTAAGAATTTCTGCGCCGGCTAACCACATCTTCATCTTCACGCGTGTTGCGGCTGTTTGCCTCATTCGCTGTCTGTTCGGTGCTGGCCTTCATGGCGACGGGAGCGGCGTCGACCGCACGTGCGCAAGCGGATGGCCAGCCTGCCAAAGACTCTAGTAGAGACAGCACGCGCGACACGGCCACCGCGCGCTCGCTTTTCGAGCAGGGCGTCAAGCTCGCCGGTAAGCAGGACTGGGCCGGGGCAGCCGATCGCTTCAGCCGCTCGAACGAGCTGCGCCGCTCGCCCGTAGCTGCGTACAACCTGGCCAACGCTTGGGTCGAGCTCGGGCGGCTGGTCGAGGCTTCGGAGCTGCTGCGGCAGGTCGAGAAGGACGGCAGCGCCAAGCCCGCCGTGAAAAAGGATGCGCGCCAACTGCTCACGCAGCTCGAGCCGCGGATCGGCACGCTGATCGTCGTGATGGAAGGCGAGCCGCCGCGAAAAGAAGTGCGCGTCAACGAGCAGACGCTGCCCGAAGCCGCGCTCGGCGTGCCGACGCCGATCGATCCCGGATCGGTCGTGGTGACGGTCATGGATCAGGGCCAGGTGCTCTGGACCAAGCGCGTCGAGGTCCTCGCCGGTGGTGAGCAACGCATCACGATCGAGCTGCCCAAGACGCTCGCGCCCGTGGCGGTAGCACCGGTGGTCGTACCTACGCCGGTGGTCGTACCTACGCCGGCCGAGACCGCAGCGCGTGCAACCAAAGAGCCGCCGCGCGCGGCCGACGCGTACGACGATGGGGATCTCGTGGACGATGAGCAGAGCGATCGGGCTTTCTACGAAGAGCCTTGGGTGTGGGTTGGAGCCGGCGCGGTCGTGGCTGCAGGCGTCGTGGTCGCGATCCTGATCGCGGGCGGCGGCAACGACCCCGCGGCCGCGAGCGACCCGATTAGCGGCAGCCGTCTCGAGCCTGGCACGTTGACGGTGTCGCCATGATCGGCGCGCGCGCTCGTCGGCTTTGCATGCTGCTGGCGTTGAGCGCGATCGCTTGCTCGAGCGATGAGCCGCCGAAGCAGACCGCGATCATCGTGGAAGTGAACAGCGAGACGCTGAACGAGCCCGGTCAGCTCGACGAGGTGCGCGTGATCGCGCGTTCTGCGCGCGCAGGAGCCGAGCCGCAAACCGCGACCGGCGAGCTGGGCGATGGCGGCGTGAGCTTGCCGGTCAGCGTGCTGCTGGTGCCCGCGAATGGCGTGATGAACGTCGAGGTCACCGCGCAGGGCTGGTTGGACGGCGGTCTCGTCGTCGAGCAGACGGCGAGCCTTTTTTTCGTGCGCGACATGACATTGATCCTGCCGCTCAAGCTCGAAGCGGCGTGCGCCAGGGTGACGGAGTGCCTCGAGGACGA
>JAYUYY010000793.1:0-9201 GCA_043752225.1 Sandaracinaceae bacterium
TGAAAAACGGCTACGGCCGGAGAACGCGTCGGACCTGGTTGCGGGGTATCACGTCGTGGTCGAGGGCGCGGACAACTTCGCGACCAAGTTTCTAGCCGCAGACGCATGCAGCTTGGCCGGCGTTCCGCTGGTGCAAGCCGGCGTCGTGCGCTGGGTCGGCTGGGCGTTCGCGAACGTGCCGGACAAGCGCGCGGAGATCGCCGCGGACGAAGCGCGAGCGTGCTTGCGCTGCGTGTTCGAAGACGTGCCGCGTGAGCAAGCCGAGACCTGCGCCGGAGCCGGCGTCATCGGGCCAGTCGTCGGCGTCGTGGCCGCGCTGCAGGCGGCGCTCGTGCTGCGCGTATTGCTCGGCGATGCGAGCGCGTCGGGCGAGCTCTGGAGTTATCGCGCGCTCGAAGGTGCTTTGCGTTCGCACCGCGCCATGCGCAATCCGTCGTGCCCGCTTTGCGCGGGTCAGCTCACCGGCACTCCCCTAGAACGTTACGCGCCTTCGTGCGCAGCCTGAGTACGAGAGGAAATCCCAATGGCCATCACCGTCCGAATCCCTACGCCCCTGCGCACGCTCACCGGCGGCAAAGACGAGGTGCCCGCGAGCGGCGCCACGCTGCGCCACATCATCGACGACCTCGAGAAGAACTATCCCGGTTTGAAAGAGCGCCTGTGCGATGACAAAGGCGTGCGCCGCTTCGTGAACATCTACCAAAACGAAGAAGACGTTCGCTTCCTCGACGGGCTCGACACCGCGATTAAAGACGGCGACTCGGTGAGCATCGTGCCGGCGATCGCGGGCGGCTGATCGCGCGCATGCCTGGCAAGAGCACGAGCCTCTCCGCGCAAGAGCGCGTCCGCTACGCACGCCAAATCTCGCTCTCCGAGATCGGGGTGCCGGGTCAGGCGCGGCTGCGCGCATCGGTCGTGCGCGTCGAGACTCTCGCGAGCAGCAAGCGCGGCAAAGGCGGCAACAGAGCTGCGAGCAAAGCAGACAGCGCGAGCGTCGCGGCGCTCTACCTCGAGCGCGCTGGCGTCACCGTGGAGCGCTCGAGCGAGCTGTTCGGCGAGCGCGCGGCCGACGCAGTGGTCCCGATCGAGTCGTCCGTCGCGCTGCTCGCGCGCGCCGGCGATGAACGGTTGCTGCATGCGGCGGCCTGGCTCAACGGATCGTTTGCAGCGGTCGAGACGCTCAAAGCGTTCGTCGGCGCGGGACGCAGCGCGCACCTGCCGAGCTCGCTCGTGCTTTCACGGACGGAGCTCTTGCGAGCGCCTCAGGAGCAGAAGCCATGAACGTGCTGCGCGCACGCCGGATCGAGTCGGTGATCGACGCGGTCGGCAACACACCGCTCTTACGCTTGCGCAACGTCGCGAGCGAAGCACCGGACGTAAAGGTCTATTTGAAGCTCGAGTACTGCAATCCCGGCGGCTCGGTGAAGGACCGCCCTGCCCTTCAGATGATGAAGGACGCGATCGCCGACGGCCGGCTGACCAAGGACAAGATCCTGATCGACGCGACCAGCGGCAACACCGGCGTCGCGTACTCGCTGTTCGGCGCCGCGCTCGGCTACCGCGTGCAGCTGGTGATGCCGAAGAACGTGTCGCAGGCGCGCAAAGACATCACGCAAGCGTTTGGCACCGAGCTCATCCACAGCGATCCGATGGAAGGCTCCGACGGCGCGATCCGCTTGTGCCGGGAGATCGTCTCGGAATCGGGCGACAAGTATTTCTACGCCGACCAGTACAAGAACCAGAGCAACCCGCTCGCGCATTACCTCGGTACTGGGCGCGAGATCCTCGAGCAGGTCGGCGATGAGATTACGCACTTCGTCACCGGCCTTGGCACCAGTGGGACCTCGATGGGCACGACGCGACGCTTGCACGAGCACACGCGCAAAGTGATCTGCGTGGCGGCTCAACCTGCTGAAGCGCTGCACGGCCTCGAAGGCCTCAAGCACATGGACAGCTCGATCGTGCCGGAGATCTACGATGCGGGCCTGCCCGACGAGCACATGACGGTGCAGACCGAAAACGGCTGGGACATGGCCGATCGGCTCGCCGTCGAAGAAGGCCTGCACGTCGGTCACTCGACCGGCGCGAACGTGTACGCGGCGGTCGAGATCGCAAAGCGGATCGGCAAAGGCTGCGTGGTGACGATCGCGTGCGATCGCGGCGATCGCTACTTCGCGCCGATGCGCTGGGAGAAGCACTATGAGTGGTGAGAGCAAACAGTGGATCGCGGGCGAGCTCGTGATCGACGCGGCGGTGCTCGAAGCGATTAAGCAGCACGCGCTCGAGGGCTATCCGAAAGAGAGCTGTGGCTTTGCGTCGGGCCCTGCAGCCGAGCCGAACGTGGTGAACGCGTCGGTGCGCGAGACGAACGAAGCCGACAAGTACCACCGGCTCGATCCGGTGACCTTCCCGCGCACGGCAACTACGTATTTCAAGATCAACGAGCTGCGCGCGGCCAAAGCTTTCGAGCAAGGAGAGAAAGACGGCGCGCCGATCAAGGTGATCTACCACTCGCACTGCGATGCGGGCGCGTACTTCTCGCAAGAGGATGCGGCGACGTTCGCGTCCGACAACACGTTGATGTGGCCGTGCGCTTTCTTGGTCGTGAGCGTGGTTAAAGACGACACGCCGATCCTCGTGCCGAAGCTGTTCGCGAAGCCCAAGGGCATGGTCGCCGACACCAAGCTCTGGGTGCATGTGCCCGGCACCAACGAGTTCCGTGAGTCCGCGTTCACCGTGCGTTAGCTAGCTGCTTGCCGCTTGTCATGAACGACGTCGTCCAGCGCGATTGCGACTTGCTGATCCTCGGCGGAGGTGCGGCCGGCTGCGTCGCGGCCGTCGAGGCCAAAGAGCGCGCGCCCGAGCTCGATGTCGTCGTGATGGAGAAGGCGCACGTCTATCGCAGCGGTTGTCTCGCCGCCGGCATCAGCGCGCTCAACGCGTATCTCCATCAAGGCGAGACGCCCGAGTCGTTCCTGCGCTACGTGATGCGCGACAGCTGCGGCATCGTGCGCGACGACTTGACGCTGAGCATGGCGGCCGAGCTGAACGCTCAAGTTCGCCGTGTCGAGAGCTGGGGTTTGCCGATCCCGAAGGACGAGCGCGATCGACCGCTCAAGCGCGGTCGCGGCTCGATCAAGATCTTCGGCGAGCGCATCAAGCCGATCCTCGGCAAGCGCGCGGAAGCCTCGGGCGCGACGATCATGAATCGCGTCAACGCGACGGGGCTTGCGATGCGCGACGGGCGCGTGATCGGCGCGTACGGGTTCGGAACACGCGACGGGAAGTTTCACGCGGTGCGCGCGAAGAGCGTGCTGGTGTGCACCGGCGGCGCGTCGGGGCTCTATCGGCCGAACAACCCGGGCTTGGCTTCGCACCGCATGTGGTACTCGCCGTTCAACACCGGCGCCGGGCTCGCGATGGGCATCCGCGCCGGCGCGGAGATGACGAGCTTCGAGTTTCGCTTCATCCCGCTGCGCATCAAGGACGCGATCGCACCGACTGGCGAGATCGCGCAGTGGCTCGGCGCGCAACAGATCAACGCGCTCGGCGAGGAGTACCTCGACAAGTACTACGCGCATCTCGGCGGACGCTCGATGACCACGCAGGATCGTTTGTACGCGACGATGATGGAGCGCCGAGCAGGTCGCGGGCCGTGCTTCCTCGACGTGCGGCATGTGAACGCCAAGCGGCTCGAAGGCACGATCGCCGCGTATCTCTCGATGGCTCCCTCGAGCGCGATGATCATGAGCGACGAGGCGTATTACGCGCAGCACGGCGGCGAGATGGCGCCGGTCGAGATCACGGGCGGCGAGCCGCTGGTCGTCGGCGGACACGGCCTGTCGGGCTACTGGATCGACGGCGCACGCCGCGCGACCGTGCCTGGTCTTTTCGCTGCGGGCGACGTCGCGGGCGGCTCGCCGAAAAAATACGCGTCGGGCGCGTGGGCTGAAGCCGTGATCGCCGTGCGCGCGATGATCGACGAGGTGCGCGAGACGCAGCACGCAGAGCTCGATCGCGAAGAGCTCGAACGCGAGAGCGCACGCGTGGTGCAACCGCTCGCCGCGCCCGGCTCGATCGCGCCGGCCGATCTCGAAGAGCGCCTGCAAAAGATCTTGGACGAGTACGCCGGCGGGATCAGCCGCGAGTACGGCTACTCCGAGCCCGAGCTTAAGATCGCCAAGCTGCACTTGAACCGCATGGCGGACGAAGTGAGCGCGCTCGCCGCGACCACGCCGTTCGAGCTGATGCAATGCCACGACGTGATCGATCGCGTGACGGTCGCGCAGACTTTGCTCGAACACATGCTGCATCGCCGCGAGACGCGCTGGCACTGCTACCAAGAGCGCCTGGACTACCCGCTGCGCGATGACGCTCGCTACATGGTGTTCATGAACAGCGTGCGCGATCCGGACGGCACGCTGCGCATGATCGAGCGGCCAGTCGAGCGCGCGCACATCGAGGTCGAGCTGCCGGAGCTCGCCGATGGCTCCGTGATCCGCGGGCGGCGTTAGGCAACTCGTATGGGCATCTTCGTCGACGAGAACCTGTGCAACCGCTGCGGCACCGCTGATGAGCCGATGTGCGTGCGCGATTGTCCCGGCGACTTGATGTTCATCAAGGACAACCAGAAAGCCGCGATCGTCGGCAACCGCGAGTGCTGGGACTGCGCCGCGTGCGTGAAGGTCTGCCCGACGCAGGCGATCCACATGCAGCTGCCGACCAGCGTCGTCGTGCGCGGCGTCGAGCTGCGCGGACGCG
The DNA here is from genome assembly GCA_043752225.1 of Sandaracinaceae bacterium. Taxonomy (GTDB): domain Bacteria; phylum Myxococcota_A; class Polyangia; order Polyangiales; family JAFGIB01; genus JAYUYY01. Next base: position 4,762 of record JAYUYY010000793.1, read on the forward strand.
CGCTCAAGCACAAGACCGTCTGGCGCATCCGCCTGCGCGACGGCACCGAAAAGGGCTACGAGACCCCCAGCACGGGCAAACCGCCGTTTTCTCCCTCGCTGTAGCGAGCAGGCCGAACGTGTTGGCGGTGTTAGCAGCCGGTGATACGACGATGCGCGTGGACGACAAGCTCGAGCGCGTGCGTGAGGTGGTGCGCCAGATGGGCTCGGTGCTCGTCGCGTACAGCGGCGGGCTCGACAGCGCGTTCGTACTGGCGATCGCGCACGACGTGCTGAGCGAGAACGCGATCGGCGTGACGGCGGTGAGCCCTTCGCTGCCAGAGCGCGAGAAGCTCGACGCGATTCGGATCGCGCAGCAGCTCGGCGCGCGGCATGAGCTCGTGGAGTCGCACGAGATCCACAACCCGCAATACGCTGAGAACCCGAGCAACCGCTGCTTCCACTGCAAGTCGGAGCTGTACGCGATCACCGAGCGGCGCCGGCTCGAGCTCGGGTTTGCTCACGTCGTCAACGGAACGAATCTTGATGACCTCGGCGACTACCGGCCTGGCCTCGAAGCCGCGACGAATGCGCGCGTGCGCAGCCCGTTGGTCGAAGCCGGTCTGACCAAAGCCGAAGTGCGCGAGCTCGCGCGCGATCGCGGCCTCGATTTCTGGGACAAGCCCGCGGCTGCGTGCCTGAGCTCGCGCATCCCGTACGGAACCGCGGTCACGCCCGAGCGCTTGAGTCAGATCGAACAGCTCGAGGATGCGCTGCACGCGCTCGGGTTACGCCAGCTGAGGGTTCGCTACCACGACGCACTCGCGCGCGTGGAGGTCGCGCCGGGCGAGCTCGAGGCCGCGTTTGCGCAGCGCGAGGCGATCGTCGCCGCCGGTCGCAAGGTCGGCTTCACGTACGTGACGCTCGATCTCGCGGGCTACAAGATGGGGTCGCTCAACCAGCTCTTGCGCGTCGTTCGCTAGGCAACGCGCTGAGCTGATCTTCCGCTCGTGAAACACAAACAGCGCACCGAGCCGCGTGGGCTCCGTGCGCTGTCTGGCGTTGCAGCTTCGCGCTAGATACGCGACAGCCGCTGCGATACGCGGGTGCGTATCAGGCTTCGGCTGCTGCGGGAGCGGCGTGCGTCGTGTCGACCTCGCGCAGCTCCTTGAGACGGGCAGCCTTGCCCTGGAGATCGCGCAGGAAGAACAGGCGCGCGCGACGGACGCGGCCGCGGGTCACGACCTCGACCTTCTCGATGCGCGGCGAATGATACGGGAACATGCGCTCGACGCCGATACCCGCGGACCGCTTACGGACTGCGAAGGTCTTGCCCACGCCGCCGCCGGACTTGCGGATCACGGTGCCCTGAAACACCTGCGTGCGCTCTTTGTCGCCTTCGCTGATGCGGTAGTGAACGCGGACCGTGTCGCCGACGCGGAACGGGGGCAGCTCGCGTTTTTGAGCTTGTGTGAGTGCCAGAATCTCAGAAATAAACCGAGCCATCGCGTCTTCTCCGGTGCGCAAAGGATGCAGTCTTCGCGCGGGGTTGCGTGGGCTAGCATGGGGGCATATTGGCGTCAACAAGAGCAGGCGCTCTTGGCCCCCAGCGAGCCTGTCAAATAGAGGTTCGTGCAGTCGAAATCACCGGCTCAAGCCGGCCCGCACAGGCGATCGAGATAGATCGCGGCGGCCGCCCGGACCGAGAGGTGGTTATAGCCGGTTCCTGAGTCGAGCGGTGCGAGCTGATGCTCCGCCGCGTTCAGCAGGCTGTCGGCAAGACCATGGCCGGTGCCCAGCACGAGCACGTAGGGGTGCTCTCCTGCGGCGATCAGCTCGCGCGTCTCGGCGATGCTCGTGATCGCGCGATCGCGCGGCGGCTTCGCAGCGGTCGCGAGCAAGCGCGGTTTCTGCCCTTCGCGTTGCTCGATGTCGGCCAGCGCGAGCGTAAGGCTCGCGACCGGCTCGCACAGCGACAGCGCATCGCAGCGTTCCGGCATCCGCTTGCGGCCCGAGCCGGTGGTCCAGTGCTCGAGGATCTTCCGCACCAGCGTGTGCTGCAGCTCGATCGGCGTGATCACGTAGTACCGCCGAGCACCGTACGTGCGCGCGCTGCGCGCGATGTCGTGCACGTCGAGGTTGGTCACCGACGTCGTCACCGTTTCGCCCGCGCGATCCTTTACGGGATAGTGGACGAGCGCGACGTAAAGACGCGACGAGCTCGCGGGAGGCGCGGCGGGATCGCTAGTCGCCATCGATCAGCCCGGCTTGACCGCGTCTGCGACCTTGTCGGCTTCAGCCAGCAGCGCGCGATCTTGACCGCTCAGCGTGAGCTTCTCGAACAGATCGGGACGCACGCTGCGCGTGCGAACGAGCGACTGCTGCCGACGCCAGCGCGCGATTGCTTCGTGATTTCCCGAGAGCAACACCTCCGGCACATCGCGGCCGCGGAACGTGCGCGGGCGCGTGAAGTGCGGGTACTCGAGCGCGCCGTGCGAATGCGACTCCTCTTCGAGTGAGCCGGCGTTGCCGAGCATGCCGGGCAAAAGCCGCGAGACGGCTTCGATCACGGCGATCGCCGCGACCTCTCCGCCGTTCAGCACGAAGTCGCCGAGCGAGAGCTCCTCGTGCATCAGCTCACGGACGCGATCATCGATGCCTTCATAGCGACCGCAGACCAGCACCAAGCATTGGTGATCGCGCGACAAGCGCAGCGCGGTGGCTTGCGTGAGCGGCGCGCCTTGCGGCGTCATCAAGATGCGATGTCCGCGCGGCGCGCGATCTGTGTCGCACACGGCGTCGAGCGCATCGAGCGAGAGCACGATCGGCTCGGGCATCATCACCATGCCGCTGCCACCGCCGTAAGGCGAGTCGTCGACGGTCTGGTGTTTGTCGCGCGCAAAGGCGCGCGGTGAGATGGTTTGGATGCGCAAGATGCCCTCGGCGCGCGCCTTGGCGATCAGCGCTGCGCTCGCGAAGGCCTCGATCAGCTCTGGGAAGAGCGTCACGACCTGCACGCGCATCATGTGGACCTCGGACGCGCTCCGGGGCTCGGCACCGGGATCAGATCGCCTAAGTGATCGACGACGACGTAACCGTCAGCAACTCGAGTCTCCACGACATACGGCGCAAGCATGGGTACCTCGATCACGCTTTGGGGAGACCGCACGCATAAGACGTTTGTCGTCGGGTACGGGATGACCGCTTCCACGACGCCAACTTCCTGACCATCTGGAAGCTGAACCCTCAATCCTACCAGGTCGACGAGGTAATGTTCGTCGTCTTCGAGCACGGGAAGCGCAGATCGCGGTACGCACAGCTCGGTACCGCGCATCCCCTCGGCTACGTCGCGATCGATACAGCGATCGATCGTGATCAGCAGCAGCTCTTTGTGCCAGCGCCGAGTGAGCACCGGGTGCATCTCGATTTGCGCATCGCGCCCCGTTCCCATGCGCAGCCACACGACCTGCTGAGTCGCCAGCAGATCGGAGCCCGGGTTGTGGAGCTTCACGCGTAGCTCACCGCGAACGCCATGCGCTCCGATGATCACTCCGAGTGGGACGAGCGCAGCCGGATCGAGCACAGCAGGCGCAACGAGCGCGTCGCTCGTCACGATCGTTACTCGAGGATCTCGAGGACTGCGCGCTTCTCGTGCTTGGCCGAGCTCGCGGCCAACAAAGTACGAAGTGCACGAGCCGTGCGGCCGTCCTTGCCGATCACTTTCCCCAAGTCGCCCTCGCCCACCGTCAGCTCGAGGATGACGGCTTTCTCACCGTCCACGGCTTCGACCTCGACCGCATCCGGGTCGTCGACCAAAGCCTTGGCGATGAACTCGATAAGCTCTTTGAGGTCGTCCATTCAGATCAGCTCGCCGCAGCGGCTGTCTTCACGGGCGAGGACTCGCCCGCAGAACGCGGCTGATCCTTCAAGACGCGCTTCAACGTGGTGCTGACCTGCGCGCCGACGCCGAGCCAGTGCTGCAAGCGTCCGTGATCGACATTCGCTTGAGCCATCGGCTTGGAAGGATCGTACACACCGATGTGCTCGATGAAGCGCCCGTCGCGGGCGTTCTCCGACTCGGTAACGACGATGTGATAGAAGGGCTGCTTCTTAGCGCCGTGGCGGGAAAGTCGAATCGTGACCATGGGTTACGTTGTTCCTGAAAGCTCTGGCGACGCCCCTCGGCGTTGCGGGTGCAGCACCCTAGCCGCGGGTCTTCCGTGGGTCAAGTCGTGGCGGCGCTCGCGAGGCGTGGGTCGGCGCGCGCGTCGGTCGAGCGTGATGCATGCGTTGATATGGATGCTCTGCTTCGTGCTGCTCGCGTGCAAAGGCGATACGCGACAGCCCGGCACGGAGAGCCCGAAGCCCGCGAAGCCCAGCGTGCGCTTGCTCGCGATGACCGATCTCTCCGGGTACCTCGAGCCGTGCGGCTGTCAGAGCCGCCCGCTCGGCGGGATCGATA
>JAYUYY010000794.1:0-3671 GCA_043752225.1 Sandaracinaceae bacterium
TGCAAGACGCACAGCCCAGTCAGCAAGCCGTCGAGCTTGTGCAGCTCGTATAACGCGAACGCGACGTGCGCCGCGATCAGCAGGTCTTTGCTGCGCGTCTCCAGCAAACCACTGCCGTCGGCGAGCACGCGCTGCCAATCGACGGGCTGCGTCGTCGGCATGTCGAGGCCTTTGATCGCTTCGCGGATCCGCACGTACGAGTCGTCGTAGCGCGCGTCCACGCCCGACGGGCAGGCGCCGGCGATCGGTGCGATGAAGCGACTCGCGCGCGCGTCGAGCTGTGCATCGAGGTCTGCGTCAGACGTTGCGGCAGGCGGGAGTGCGGCGTTCCCGTCGAGCGCCATGCTTTCGGCTGCGCTTGCTGTCGATGCGTCTGCTGCGGGCGGGCTTGCGGGGGCAGTGCCCGACGCAGCGCTTTCGTGTCGCGGCTGTGCGGGACCCGCAGCGCTCGCCAAGCGCAAACGCTGCAGCGCTTGCTGAAGCGGGCCCACGGCGGGCGCCGCGTCACCCATCCGCGCACGCACGCTAGCCGCGAGCTTCGCGGCCTCGGCGTCGAGCAGCTCGAGCAGCGCAGGGCTTGCGCTCGCACGATCGAGAGCGAGCCGGGTGCCGGTCTTCTCGACCCACCAACCGATCGCGCCGCTGCGCGCACGCATGCGCGACGGCGCCGGGAACAACGGCTCCCAATAAGTCTCCATCAGTGCGTTGACGAGCAAGAGTGCGGTCGCGAGCCCTTCGAGCCCCGCGTGCTCGTACAAGGCGTGCGCCGTGTACGACGCGATCACGAGATCCTTGGAGGTGCCCGAAAGGAATGCGCTGCCCCGCTGTGCAACCAGCGCCCAATCGACCGGAGGTGCGCCCGGAGAGTCGAGCTTACCGACCTCGTTGCGAATCGTTTCGTAGCTCGGCTCGAAGCGCGCGTCGATCCCGCACGGCAGAGGCGCGAGCGGCGCGATCAGCGCGGCGACACGCCGTCGCGCGCTCTCGATCACGACATCGCTCACCGACTGCTCCGCTGCGCGAGCGTTTCGATTAACAGATCGATCGAGGTCACCCCGACGCGATCGAGTGGTGGTAGCTGGGACTCGAGTGAGCTGCGCACTTGGTCCGCGATCTCCGTGCGCTTCGTGGTGAGCGGCCACAGCCGTGCGCTGCTCTGTGAGGGATCCGAAATGAAGGTCAGCAGCTGCGTCGAGGCCGGGCCGAGCGACAGCAACAAGCGCCGCGAAGGCTCTTCAGTCCAAAAGAACGAAGGCAGCTCAGCCCCCCGCAGCAAGCGCTCCGCAAGCCGCAGCCACGTCATCAAGTCGACGTCGATGTCGATCGGGCAATCGAGCACGACTGCGTTCGTGGTCGAGGTCGTTTTGGCCGCCGTCATGAACGTGTAATAGGCGTACGCGGGCGCGCTGCCGTCCGCGTCGCCGAGCGTGCGCAGGGCGTGCTCACGTGCATCGCTCTGGCGCAGCACCTCGCTCGCGCGCGCGGTCGCCGCAGGCAAGCTGGCCAGCTCCGGCACGCTGAGCTCATCGAGCCGCGCGAGCACCTCGGATGCACTGAGCGCGGGCACCTCACGGATCAGCGCCTCCGCCTCGTTCAAGAACGGTCCGAAGGCGAGCGGCACACCCGCGAGCTGTTGAGCGACCACAGCGCTCGGCACGCTGCAAAACACCGTCACCGGAAAATCGCGACCGACTTGATCGCGGCTCGGCGACAGCACACCGACGATCATGCTCGCTGCGTCGCCTGCGCTGAACGCGTAGCGCACCATCCAAGGCGGCAACGTCGCGCGGGACGCGTGCAGGGTCTCGACCGATTTGACGAGCCACTGATCAAGCAGCTGCGCCGCAGGTCCCGCGAAGCGCTCGCGTACGAAATCGGGTCGCGCCGGGATCTTGCCGAACAACGCGGCGCCTTTCGCCCCCATGCTCACACCGCGCGTTGCTCCCTCGCTTGCGTGATTGCTCATGCTGCTCACCTCACACCTGCCATTTCACGTACCGTGATCTGTATACGAGCTCAAACGCGCGGGGCTCATCAAGCCGTTAGAAAGCCGCCGTTAGAAAGTACAGGGCTTCGCGCCTGCGACGATTACCTTGGGGGCCATTGCCGTAGGGGTTCGGACGGGCTCGAGAAACGCGGGCTTGTCCGATTGACCGGGCACGCCAAAGAACGGGGACTCGCCGCGCGTGGGGCGGAAGTCGACCTTGAGCGTGACGTCGTGCGTTTGCAGCTGCCACGCCACCGTGAACGTCCGGCTGCTCGATCGCGTGACCGTTCCGGCTTCGATCATCCGAAAGAGCCCCCACGCGTCATCTTGGCTGATGCGCTCGTTCATGCCGTTGGCGCCACGAATTATCAGCGAGGCGCCGGCCGCGGGCTGCTTGCCGGGCCACGACAGCAGCTCCCATTTCTCGGGACCGTTGTGATACTCGATCTTCGTTCCGCCGACGCTCATCGTGGTCGTCGCGACCTCGGGCGACGGTTGAATGCGCACCTCGAAGTCGACCGAGGGAGCGGTGCTGCCCTGCGGAAAGAACACCGCCGTGACATCACGCGAGCGCTGCAAGAACTCGAGCAAGCGCGTGCTGTACAGCTTGCTGCCCTCCTCACCGAGGCTCTTCGCGAACGAATACTTGTCGCCTTCGAGCTCGACCGTGCGACTCAGCGCGGCCTTCGTGAACGCCCACACGATCCCTTTATCTGGCAGATAGAATTGCGTGAGCTCGTCGAGCGAGATGTCGTGACCGGCTGGGTCGAACGGATAGGTGCCCCGCATCGTGCGCTCGAACGGCACCACGACCTCGGTGCACCAATGCGAGCTGATCGAGCCCGCCATCGACGCGCTCGAGCTTGCCGAAGCGCCTTCGATGGGTGGCCACAGCAGCGCCTCGAACAGCGGGCGATACGCGGGCGTTTGCTCGTCGATCAGTGTGCGCACCTTGACGCGCGCCGCCTGCAAGCGGGTGATCAGCTGATCGCGCTCGTCGGGGTTATCCTGCTGCATCTGCAGCGCGTCTCGCACGTAGTAGATCTGTTCCTGATACGCGTCGTAGGGCACCGCGGGCTTTGGGCCCTCGTCGCCCGTGTCGGGTGCCACGCCGAAGCCTGTGAAGCCTTCAAATGCTTTCGTGACATCGAGTGCCGTGACGCGCGCGATCTTCGGTTCGTCGGATGCGACTGCTTTCGCAAGTGCAGCGGCCTTCTCTTCGCCGAGCATCGCTCCGATTTTGTCCTTGATAGCCCCGAGCGCGCTGTCCCTCGCGCTGTCGAGCGCGCTCTTTCCTTCTTCTTTCGGCTTGAGCGCGACGTTCGCTGCGACCTTCTGCATCAGGAGCAGCAAGAGGGGCGGCTGACCGCGGGTGAGGTCCCGCAAAAGAGCGAGCGCGGCTTCGTTACTTTCGGGCGCTTCAATCCGCAGCCCTCGCAAGAAGGTCTGCCATTCATCGATGTACGTGCTGAAGTAGAGCGACGAGAGCTCCGCGAGCTGCGCCTCGAGCTGGCGCTGGGCACCTGCATCGCCATCCGCCAAGCCGAACACCCACAGCTCGCCTGCGTGATCGAGCGCGCTCGCGCCCAGCAGGTCACGCACACGGTTCTCCCAGCCGCGGCGCGTAAAGGCGCCGCGCACGGTACCGGTCGATAGAATCGTCGCGGTGCGCCCGACCAGTCGA
>JAYUYY010000795.1:0-3664 GCA_043752225.1 Sandaracinaceae bacterium
CGCACTTCCCACGCGAGGCGTTGGGCTGCAGTCGGGCGCGAGAGCGTTTGCGCGCTGCCTTCGAGCTCCACGGTGCGAATGTCGACCGACGTCCGATCGCCGATCGCGGCAACAGGCAGCGGGCGCACGATCTCGAACGCGATCAGCAGCAGCGCCGCGATCAGCACCAGCCTGCTGCACAGCGAAGAGGCTGCGGAGATTCGGCTCTGCCGCGCAAACTTCCTTACCGCGCGCGTGCCAAGCATGCAGATGGCTCGCTAGCGCCGATCCGAAAGCGGAACCCACTCGCGGTCGGCGCGGCCGGTCCAGACCTGGCTCGGCCGGAAGATGCGGTTGCTGCTCAGCTGCTCGAGCCAGTGCGCGAGCCAGCCCGAGACGCGTGCGATCGCGAAGATGGGCGTAAACAGATCGCTCGGAATGGCCATCTTGTCGTAGACGATGCCGCTGTAGAAATCGACGTTCGGGTAGATGCCTTTGCTGCCCACGAGCCCCGCCATCTGCTTTTCGAGCTCGGTCGCGATGTCGTAGAGCGGCGTGCTGCCGAATTTCTCGAACACGCCGGTCGCGAGCTTCTGCAGGATCGTCGCGCGCGGATCTTTGACCTTGTACTCGCGGTGGCCGAAGCCCGGGATCTTGAGCTTGCGCGCCAAGCGATCCTCGGCCCATGCGCGCACGACGCCCGAGCTCGCGTCCGGGATGACGCGCAGCATCTCGAGCACTTCTTCGTTCGCGCCGCCGTGGAGCGGTCCGGACAGCGTTCCGATCGCCGCGGAGATCACCGCGTACGGATCGGCGAGCGTCGAGCCGGTCACGCGCGCGCTGAACGTCGAGGCGTTCATCTGGTGCTCGGCGTGCAGGATCAGCGCGACGTCCATCACCTTGGTGGTGAGCGGATCCGGCTCTTCACCGGTGAGGATGTACATGAAGTTCGCGGCGTGGCTCAGATCGGGACGGCTCTTGATCGGCTCATCGCCGGAACGGATGCGCTGCCATGCGGCCACGAGCGTCGGCAAGCTTGCGATCAAGCGCACCGCGCACGCGCGCCGGAACGCATCGTCGTTCACGTGGTCGCCCGGATAGAACATGCTCATCGCCGCGACCGACGCGCTCAGCGCATCCATCGGGTGACCGCTCTCGGGCAAGGTCTTGAGCATGTCGATCAAGCGAAACTTGACGTTGCGAGCCTTGCGCAGCTCCGCGTCGAACGCTTGCAGCTGCGTCTGAGTCGGCAGCGCACCGTTCAGCAACAAATACGTCACTTCTTCGAAGGTGCTCTGCTCGGCGAGAACCTCGATCGGGAAGCCACGGTATTGAAGCTTGCCGATGCTGCCGTCGAGGTAACAAACACTCGACTCCGCAGCCGGCACATTGGCCAGACCTGGCACGTACTCACGGTCGGACATACGACTCGGGCTCGCTTGTAAATGGAGAGGGACGAATTGAAAGGAAGCTACTCGTGTGCTTGGGGCGCGACAAGCGCTTTCACGGTCGTGTCGTGCCCATTCACGGCCGCACGCACACACGATCAGCCGAGCGTTGCGGCGAGCGCGCGCGCGATGGGCGCAGATACGTCGCTCAACCAGAGGTCCGGCGTTACGCCCGCGCTCATTCCCTGGTCTCGTACAGCAACACGCGGGGCTGCCGCGCGGCCCACGCTGATCGCAAACGTCGGCGCATAGTGCGCGAGCACGGCGTCCCCAATGCTGAGGACACGCGCGTCGATTGGCAGCGCTGCGAGTTGCTCGCCGAGCGCATCGCTCCCGCCCGACACAATCGCGGCGTCTTCGAGCGTGAGAATGGCGTGAAGGCCCGCGCAGGCCTCGAAAGCACGCGCGTCGACTTTGCGCGAAACGATCAGCGCGACCCGAACCGCCGGTGCGAGCGCCTCGATCAGCGCGCGCGCGAACGCGCTGGCCTGCGCGTCGTTTCCCAGAATCGCGATCAGCGGTCGCGGCGCGCGCGCGTCGGCGGGTCGCTGCGCCGGCCGCTCTTTCGGCGCGCGCGCAGGCTGCGCCAGAACCGGTAACCGCGACTTCGAGCTCAAATGCGACCTCTAGCTAAAAGAAGCTATGCGCCGCGCTCGACTTCGAGGCCGGCCGCTTCCCAGTGCAGGAACCCGCCGACCAAGAACGCTACCGGAATGCCGACCTCGCGCAGCTTGACCACCAAGTCCTTGGCCTCGTCGGTGCCGCGTCCGTAGAGCACGCGGATCCGACCATCGCTCGGGATCAGCGCTTCGGTGCGCGTCATGACGTCCGCGGCGGGCACGTGGAGCGCGCCCGGAATGCGGTAGCGGCCGTAAGCATTCGCGTCGCGCACGTCGACCGCGACGGCCTGATTCGTCTTCAGCAGCTCGGCCAAGTCCGCGGGTGGCAGCTCATCCGGCGCCGGCGGGATGAACGGCGTCAGCAGGTTGAGGATCGCCTTCTTATCGACGAGCCCCATCAGCTGCTCAACCGGACGCCCGCCGTGCAACAGCACCAGCATCGGGATCGACTGCACGCGAAACGCGCGCGCAATGTTCGGGCTCTGGTCGATGTTGACGCGGACGAACTTGACCTTGCCGGTGAGCTCGCTCTCGAGCTCGTTCAAGATCGGCTCGAGCTGTTTGCACGGCTGGCACCAGTCCGCGTACAGGTCGACGAGCACCGGTAGCTCGGCGCGCAGCACGTCGCGCTCGAAATCCTTCTCCGCCACCAACATCATCGCGTCGCTCCCTCGTTCATCAATCGCGCGGAGCATAAGGCCGAAGGCCAGCTCGCACCAACCCGCGCAGCGCTCTACGCGTTCCTAAAGGTCGGGTTGCTCACGCTGGCCTAGCTCGCGCGCGATCGAGGCGCCACTGCTCGTGCCGATCCGATCGGCCCCTGCACGAAGCAGCGCCAGCGCGTCGGCCGCGCTGCGAATACCGCCGGAAGCCTTCACACGCGCGCGACCTGCCACATGCCGCTTCAACTGAGCGACATCCTCGACCGTCGCGCCTCGGCTCGCGTAGCCGGTGGAGGTCTTGACGAACTGCACGCCTGCGGTCACCGCCGCCATGCAGGCGCGCGCGATCTCGCCGCCATCGAGCAACGCGGTCTCGAGGATCAGCTTGACCGGCTTGCCCTCTGCAGCTTCGACCACCGCGCGCGCGTCCTCTTCGACGCGGCGCCAATCGCCGGCCTTCGCGGCCGACACGCGCATCACCGCATCGATCTCATCGGCCCCCGCGCGGATCGCGAGCTGACACTCGAGCGCGACGCACGCGTTGAACGTGTTTGCGAGCGGAAAGCCGACGACCGTCACCACACGAACCTCCGAGCCGGTGAGGAGCGCGCGACAGCGAGCGACCTCGATCGGGCTCACGCACACGCCGAACAGCCGATAGCGCCGAGCTTCGTCGCACAGCGCTTCGATCATGGCGGGCGTGGCCGCCGCGGAGAGCAGCGTGTGCTCGATGCTCGCGAGCAGAGCGCTGGCCTGTGTCTCGGTCGGGCTGTGGGATTCGCTCATGCAGGGGTCGTTGGCTCTGGGGTCGACATCGGTCGGCGGATGGCGCTATCCGTCGCGCTCCGCGGGATGGTACCGATAGCGTTACTTGCGCGCGCCCGTAGCGCGATGGGGCTGGCGATTCTACGATACGCGGCCGCGCGCAGAGGCGATCGGGGGGCCCTGTTCCGGG
>JAYUYY010000796.1:0-3658 GCA_043752225.1 Sandaracinaceae bacterium
TGAGCGTGACGCCGCTGCGCGCGTGCCTGTGGGACGCCGCTGGAAATAGGAGATTGCCGCGCGAGCGCGAGCTTTCGGCGGCCATTGAGCAGTGCAAGCGCGACGAGCTGTGGCGCGTGTGCGAGCTGAGCAAGCCGGGGCCGGTGTATTTGCTGCCGACGCAGGAGTGGATCAAGCTTTTGCACAAGCAGCTGCTGGCCCTGGGCGCGCGGCGCGTGCTCGAAGTGGCGGCTGGCGACGGCTTTCTCACGCGCTCTCTGGCTGCGTGTAAGCCGCGCTATTCGCTGCACGCCACCGACAGCGGCGCCTGGGTGTCGCCAGAGAAACGGATGAGCGCCAAAGATCGCGCCGAGTTCAAAGGCGTGAACGTGCCTGGGCTGCGCCTTGGACCGGCGGTCGAGCGCTTGGGCGCGGTGGCGGCGGTTAAGCGGTACAAGCCAGACGTGGTGCTGGTGAGCTGGGCGCCGCCAGGCCTGCTGGTCGAGCACATGATACGCGCGCGCGTGAAGCACGTGCTCGACATCAGCGTCGACGGCGACATCTGCGGCAACGGCACGCGCACTTGGCGGTTCGACAAAGAATTTCTCGATGGGCCCCTGGAAGAGCGCGCGTTGTGCCGGCTGGATCGGCAGCCTCAGCGCGAGCGGCATACGCGGGTCACTTTGTACTTTGGCTGACTTTTGTCGGCCCGAAAGAACACCGAGTCAGGCGCGGGTGGCGTAGATAGAGGAACAGAGGAGTGGGATGGGCGTAGAAGGGATTCGTCCGGGCGGCGTCGGCCGGCCGGTGGAAACGGGAGCGCCGCTGGAGACAGTGCCGGCGGAGGCGCTCGCGCGTCCGGCTGAGCCGACTCGGATCGGCAGCACGGGCGGCGACACCTTCGTACGCGCTGCGCCGCTCGCCGAGGCCGCCCCGCTTGCCGAAGCGCCCATTAGCGCGCTGCCCATCGCTGCCCGCAGCCCTCGTTTCACCGCGCCGACGAGCGACGAGCGCAGCGCTTTGGACAGCCTTGCCGGTCTGACCACGTCCCATCGTCTCACCAGAGCGCAATCGCAGCAGCTCGAACAGCTCTTGACCGCGGCAGCAGGCAGCGAGGGAGGCTTACAGCGCTTGATGCTGCTCTTCGATTCGCGCAGCGCCGGCACCTCGCTCGCCGATCTTGCAGCACAAGCGCGCCCGCCTGCGTTGCGCGAGCGCTTACTGCAACCGATCGCAGCAGCCCGTGCGGCGCTGCTGCCCGAGGGCGTCTCCCGCCTGCAGATTGCGCCGAGCGAGCCCGAGGTGAGCAACGCCGCGGCGCTCGCAAGCGTGCGCGCCGAGGTACCGGCGCTCGATCGCCTGCTCTCCACGCTGGAAGGCTCGGTCGGTCGCGCCCGTTCGCTTGCGCTGTGCGGCATCGGACGCGAAGACATCGCGATCTTTCTCGTCACGGGCGAGGCCACGCCCGCTCTGCGCACGGCCCTGGCGAGCGCACAAGCCACCGGTAGCTGGCCGGCGCTGAACAGCATCCTGGCGCTGCTCGAAGCACAACAGCTCGTCCTGGCGCATCGCACGACCTCTCTCGACGCCAGCATCGCTACGGCGCGCAGCGCGCTTGGCGCGGCGCCGACGGAAGCTTCAATCGTTTCCTTGGAACGTTTGATCGCGCAGCGCGAGAGCTTGGCCGAGGTGGCTGCAAACGCCGCTCGGCTGCACGGCAGCTTGCCTGCGACCGCGCGCGAGCAGAGGCACGCAAGCGCCGTCTCGCGCCTGGCGCGAGCCGAGACCTTGATCGCCGACACGCGCGAAGGCCCGGCCGGTGATCGCGCACGCACGCGCGGCAGAAGCCTGCTGGCCTCGGCGACGCACACTGAAGAGAGCGTCGCCCGTGACTGCGAGCGCATCATCGCGCGCGCAACGCGCACGGGCCGAGCGCCATCCACTCGCGTGGTCAGCACCGCCGTCTCCGCGCACGAAGGCAGCGCGCGCGGTCTGAGCACGCACGGCCGCCTCGAAGCAGCGGCTGGCGGCGACGAGGTGCCTGTCGCGTTGCGGGAGTCGACCAGCACGGAGCCCGACGGCACTGCCGACTTTCACCTGCGCCGCGCCGAAACGCTGTCGCCGAGCTTACGGGCAGACACCGACCCCGCCACGCTCGACGATGCAGCGCTGGCCTCGCGGCTCTCGCACCACGGTTTGCGGGAGACCTTGGCGAGCACGCGGCGCGAGGCCGCCGGCGCTATTTTGCAACGCCATCACTTGATGAGCGAGGCCGGCCGGCTCGAGCATTTTCCTGAAGGTGAAGGCTCGCCCCTGCGTGCCGTCGTCGCCACTTATCTGCGCGGCGGCGAAAGCGTTTTAGAAGCGACGAGCACGGAGCGGGCAACGCTCGAGACCATAGTCGCGCGCACAGGCAGCGGCGGCACTGCGGCGCAAGCGACCGAGCTGGCGCGGCTTGGCGAGGTCGACGCGCCAATTCACGCCGAGCGTGCCGTGCTCATCGCGGGCCAGCTCGAAGGCCACCGGGTCAGTGACGACCTGCGCGCGCGCGAACGCGCCATGCCGGCGACCATCGAAGCGCTCGAAGTCCAAGTGCGCGCCGCCGAACGCGCCGTGGCGACTAGACGTGCCACGCTGACCGCGGCGCAAGAAGGCGTTGGTGGCGTGTGGTGGCGCGGCTTGTCGGAGGACGCGGCGGCGCGCCGCTTTGCCGCCGCCGATCGCATCTATGAGCTGGCCGATCGCGACCTGTCCGCGGCGCGCGAGCGTTTGACTGCTGCGCGCACCGAAGCCGCAGGCTTGCCCGCCGAGCGCACGCGCGACGATGCCGCCAGCCTGAGCTCGTCGCAATTGGCGTGGGCGCTCGACAGCGCGCGTGGACGGCCGATACTGAACGACGTCGACACCGACGGTGATCACCGCGGCGACTACTACGACACCCGCGCCGAGCAAGCGCGCGATGCGCTCGCGGCAGCGGACGACGCCATCGCAGGCGGCCGGCGCGCCTTCGAGCGCTTGAGCACGGCGGAGCGCGTCGAGGTGGCGCCGGCCGAAGTGGCCTTCGAGCACCGCACACTGCGCCTCGAGATGAGCATGATCCCCACCGAGGGAAGCGTGCGTGGCGAGCTTGCGGCCATCGCCGAGCGCGACCTGCAAGTCGCAAGCTACGAGCGCTTCTCGCGTCGCGCCGATTGGCCCCTCGCTCGAATGAGCACGAGCGATCGCAACGCGCACATGGAGCGCGAGATCGCCAGGGACGAGGCGCGTGGCGTGGCCGAAGGCGGCGCCGACGGACGCCGCACGCGTGCGCACGAAGTTGCTGACACGGTCGATCGCGAAGAGGCGGCACAGCGAAGGATGCCAGCGGACGAGCTGCGCAGCGCCACCATTGGCACCATTGTCGATGATCGCACCTACGCCGCGCGGGTGATAGCGCCTTACGCTCCGGAAGAAACCATCGAGCAGCTCGGAGAAGCCTACGCGGCGACTGGCGCCAGCATCGTCATTGGCGAGCGCACCTTCGCGCCAGCCGACGCACGCGATACGCTCGCGCCAAGCGCCGCGACGCTGCAACGCCGGGCGCGCATCGGCACGGTGGCGGCGGAGTCGGTGGGACCGGCGCTGCACCGCGATCTCGCGCACCAGCCGGAGGATCGCACGGCGCGCACGCGCGCGCATG
>JAYUYY010000797.1:0-3653 GCA_043752225.1 Sandaracinaceae bacterium
CGCTTGCGATCGCCGCGCGCGAGCGCGATGCGGGCGAGCGCTTCGTGCACGCTGCCGAGCGCCGCGGGGCTGGCATCGACCTCGTAACAGATCAAGAGCTGTTGCAGATGCGCGACCGCACGATCGTGCTCGCCTAGCGCCGAGAGCGCGACGGCATACGGCACCTCGAGCACGATCCGCATCGCGTAATACGGTCGGTCGGCGGGGTCGGCGATCGACAGCACGTGCTCGCACAGCGCCTTGGCTTCGGCGTGCATGCCGAGCTGGTTGTACGCCTCGGCGAGCAACCCCGAGCTGACCGACCAGCCGATCCGCGAGAGCGGCTTTTCTTTGGCCAGCACCGGCTCGAACAAGTTGGCGCAATCGCGGGGCTGACCGCGCCGCAAGAGGTACGTAGCCTCGGAGGTGATCGCGTAGCGCTCGAGCGACGGCAGGTCGATCATCATGCGCTGCGTCTCGCGCAGCGCGCGCTTGGTGATGATCACGTCGTGCCACAGCGCGCCGAAGAGGTTGATCGAGATCGCCGACCACGTCTCGACCTGCCACGACGAGCCGGCTTCGATCGCCGCGGTCTCCATCTGCTCGTACGCGCGTCGCACCGGCTCCGCTTCGCCGCGGAAGCCGTGGTATTGCAGCCGCAGCTGCGCGGCGATCATGCGATGCAGGGCGGTGCCGCTTTGCTCGAGCCGTTCGGCGCGTTCGAGCGCGCGCGGATCACCGCGGAAGCCCTCGAACAAGCCGAGCACGTACGAGACGCCGCCGCTCCACAGCCGGCGTTGCTCGGCCGTCACGTCCGTCATTGAGCCCGGTCGATCGAGTAGCTCGGCGAGCGCCAACCAGTAGTGGTGCGTGCGCGCGTAGCGGTCCTCGCTGGCCATCGCAAGGCCCTTGCAATACGCGACCGCGAAGCCGCCTGTCCGTTGCCGGCCCAGAAATCGTAAGGGCGAGATCAGCTTTACGAGCGAGTCGGCCGAGGGCTTGTCGAGGCAGATCGCTGCGCGCGCGCACAGCCCGATGATCGCGCTGATGCCAAGCCGGCCCATGGTGCGAAAGCCGCGCGGCCGTTCACGCTTAGGCCTCACATAGAATTGGACGATCGAAATGCCGAAGCCGAGCATCAGGCCCAAGGACCCTAGGACGCGCTCGAGCTTGCGGCTGAGCGCAAAACCCATCACCTGGTCGATCGCTTCTTGGAGCGCCGCGGTGTGCCGCGCGAGCCGGTGATCGACCAGATACGCGCCGAGCCCGAGCGGCGCGAGCACCGCCAAGCGCTGTCCATTCGAGAGCCCGAGCTCGCGGCCGAGCAAAAGCGCGCGCTCCAGCATTCGCACCGCGCTGCCGATCCCTTCACCGGTGTTCGAGAGCTTGATCGCGGCCTCGGTCACCAAAGCTAGGCCGCGCCGATCATTCGCCTCGAGCCAGTGCACGCCCGCCGCAAGCTCCTCGAGCGGTGTGAGCGGAGCGCGCGAGAGGATCGCGTTGGCCATTTGACCGTGCAGATGGACGCGATGCACGGCGTCGACGCCCGCGAGGATGCGCTCGCGCAGCGTCTCGCTCGCAAAGCGATAGCCCTCGCGGCCGAGCATCAAGATCTCGGCCTTCACCAGCGCGTCGACGTGCAGCGCGATGTCTTCGCGCCGGGCTTCACCGCCGATCGCTTTGCACAGCTCGAGCGAGAGCATGCCGCGGTGCATGCTGAACGCCTCACACAACGCGCGCGTGCCACCGCCTAGCGCGCGCAGACGCTCGAGGCCTGCCTCTTCGCTGTCTTCCGGCATCGGCAGCTGCGCCGGCTCGTTCGGGATCAGCCACACGCCGTCGCGATGTTTGAGCTCGCCGTGCGCGATCAAAAACCGGAGCAGCGCGGAGATCGTCGCGGGGCGACCACCCGTGCGCTCGTGCAAGAAGCTCGCGAGCCGTCCGAGATTCGGCGCATCGCCGAGCACGAGGCTGAGCCACTCGAGCACGTGACGCTCGGTCAGCGTGCCGAGCGTGAGCGAAGTCGAGCACTGCACGATCGCGTGCACCGCGGTGTCGCTGACCGCCTCGTCGTTCGAGCGCACCGCGAGCGCGAGCAAGAGCCGCTGCTGCTTGGCCTCGTGCGCGAAGCGCCCGAGCACACCGAGCGAGATCTCGTCGGCGCGATGCATGTCGTCGACCAGGATCGCGATCGGCCTCGCCGCGGCTGCTGCAGTGATCAGCGCGTGCAGCGCGGCTTGCGCACCGGCGCGCAAGAGCGCTGGGTCATCGGACGGCTCGGCGTACGGCACGGCGAGCGTGCGCGCCAACGTCGGCGACAAATGCCACAAAGCAGAAGCGTGGAGCTGCGCGGCCGAAACGCACAGCTCGGGCGCGAGCCACACCAGCCTTTCGACCAGCGCGAGCGCCGTGCCGTAGCCGTGCGCGTGCTCTGCGGCGTCCACTCGCAGCACCAAAAAGCCTTGCAGCTTCGCGACGAGGTCGACCTCTTGGAGCACGCGCGAACGGCCGAGCCCTGCAACGCCATCGATCAACAACGCCGTGCCGCGACCGCGCAACGTGCGATCGAGCGCGAGCTTCACCTTTTGCATCTCGGCTTTGCGGCCGCACAGCGGGACGCTCGCGAGGTAGCTCTCCGCAAGGCTCGTGTCTTCGCGCTCAGCACCATGCGTCAGCACATCCAGGCGGTCGATCACCGCCGCAGCGCTCGAAGGCCGCGCCATCGGATCGAGCGCGAGCAAGCTCATCACCAGCGCGTCGAGCGCCGAGGGGATCTCCGGCAGCGCGCTTCCATCCACGCCTTCGGGCGGACGAATCTGCGAGGGCAATCCAGGCGCGCGCGCCCAGAAGGTCGGCAGCTGCCGAGAGTCGGTCGCGGGATACGCGTGGCGTCCCGTCAGCAAGAAATACGCGAGACAACCGAGCGCATAGAGATCGAGCCGCTCATCGATCGGCTTGCCCTCGAGCGCTTCGGGCGGCACGAACGGCGGCGTACCGACCACCGAGCCGCTCGAGCCAAAGTCTGCGAGCGCGCCGAAGTCGATCAGTTTGCAGTGACCATCCGCGGTCACGCGCACGTTCTGCGGCGTCACGTCGCGGTGAACGAGCTTGCGCGCGTGAAGCAGCGCGAGTGAGGTCGCGACCTCGCGCAGGTACATGCACGCGACTGACCACGGCAGCGGCGAGAGCTCGCGCATGTCTGCGCCCGCGAGCAGCTCCATCGTGTAATAAGCTCCTTGCGTGTCGACGCCGTAGTCGCGCACTTCGATGATGCGCGGATGGCGCAGCTGCGCGAGCGTGTAGAACTCGCGCTCGAACAGCGCGATGTTTTCGTCTTTCGTGCGCACGCGCGAGCGCAGGCGCTTGAGCGCGAGCTGCTCGCCGGTGCGCCGATCGCGCACGCGATACACGGCTCCCATCCCACCGCGGCCTACGACCTCTTCGACTTCATAACG
The DNA here is from genome assembly GCA_043752225.1 of Sandaracinaceae bacterium. Classification (GTDB taxonomy): domain Bacteria; phylum Myxococcota_A; class Polyangia; order Polyangiales; family JAFGIB01; genus JAYUYY01. Next base: position 3,435 of record JAYUYY010000797.1, read on the forward strand.
GCCTGCAACGACATCGAAGTCAACGGAATCGCTGTGCCGCGGACGCTCGCTACGGGATTGGGACAACACTTCTCAAATGGTAGCGATCGGAAACCCCGCCTGGGAACGTAAGAGCTGGCGTACCCTGCGCGCGTTTCGCGCTCGTGTGCGCAAAGCTGCGTTTGATCGTTCGCATCGCGTAACCCAAAGCACCGCGCGAGCGAAAGAACGTCCAGCTCG
>JAYUYY010000798.1:0-3652 GCA_043752225.1 Sandaracinaceae bacterium
CGATGATGATCCCGGCGCCGCGGCCGACACGAACGTCGGCAGCGCGTCTTCGACCGGCTTGGGTCTGTTCGGGACCGGCCGCGGACGAGTCGGCGGCGGATCGACCGGCGGGATCGGGGTCATCGGCCGCCTCACCGGATCGCTCGGATCGCTCGGATCGACAATCGGATCGGCCGGATCGATCACGGGCCGCGTCGGGCGGTGCGTGGGCTCGGGCTCAGGCACGGTGATCGGCCCAGCCTCTCTGGTTTCGGGTTTGTCGCAGGCAGGTGCAGCCAGCGCGGTTACGAGCGCAAGGCACGCAAACAGCCGTTGCCCGCGAGCCAATGGTCGCAGCATGAACATGGATCCACTCCAGATTTAGAAAGGGTCGTTTGACTAAAACAGGTCATGCGCTGCCCCCGGGCAGCGACGACCGACGTTGCGGAAGCCGCTAGTCGCAAGGGGCTGTGAGCAACCCTCGTGCCAGCGCTGTATTCATCCGCTACGGAATGTAATTGCCGCGAGATCGCGTTGTAGTCGCACGTGATGCGCCGCGAGCTCGCGCATGCCGACCTGCATTCTCACCGGTGTCGGTGCCACGCTGTGCCAAGCGAGGGCTCGCCGAACGGACGCCGCGATCAGCCGCCGATCAGCGTGTGCAGCACGTGGGCGAGGTCTTCGATGGTCTGAGGCTTCGGCACGACGTGCTCGATGCCCAGCGCGCGCGCGTCGAGAACATCGGCCGGGCTGACGAAGCCCGAGACCAGCACGACGCGCACCTCGGGGCGCAGCGCGCGGATTTGGCGGATCAGCTCGACGCCGCGCAAACCAGGCATGTTGATGTCACAGACCACGGCGTCGAAGTCGCTCGCGTGATCACGAAAATGAGCGAGCGCTTCGAACGGCGCGGCAAAGCCCGTCGCGCGATAGCCGAGCCTGCGCAGCATGCGCGTGCAGAGAAAGACCAACGCGTCATCGTCATCGACGTAGAGCACGTGCTCGCCCTGACCGCTCGCGTGCACATCCACTTCGGCCGTCTCGCTCGATCCGGCGTGCTCGACCGCTTGGAAGTAGAGCCGAAAGGTCGTGCCGCGACCGGGCTCGCTGTCGACCGTCACGACGCCTTGATGGCTCTTCATGATCCCGTGCACGACGGCCAAGCCGAGACCGGTGCCTTGACCGATGCCCTTGGTGGAGAAGAACGGCTCGAATGCGCGCTCGGCCGTGACCGCATCCATACCGCAGCCTTGATCGGAGACCGTGAGCCGCACGTAGCGGCCTTTGGCGAGCCCTGTCGGCAGATCGGCGGGCAGCGTGACCGCTTCGAGCGCGATCGTGATCGTGCCGCCGTGTTCCTTCATCGCGTGCATCGCGTTGGTGCCGAGGTTCATGATCAGCTGATGGACTTGGGTCGGATCGGCCGAGACCTGCGGCGTGCGCTCGGCGAAGCGCGTCTGGATTTGGAGCGTGCTCGGCAACGTCGCGCGCAACAGCTTGACCGCTTCTTCGGTCACGAGCTCGAGCGCGAGCAGCTCACGCTTGGGCTCTGCGTTGCGACCGAACGTCGCGATCTGTCGCACGAGGTCCGCGGCGCGGCGGCTCGCGATGGTGATCTCCTTGAGGCTCGCGTTCACCGTCTCCGCAGGGATGCCGGGGTGCGCCGCAATCTCTGCGTGGCCGCGGATCGCAGTGAGAATGTTGTTGAAGTCGTGCGCGATACCGCCCGCGAACGTGCCGAGCGCTTGCATGCGCTCGGCTTGCTGCACCTGCGCTTCCAGCTTGCGTTGCTGGGCTTCGACGCGATCGCGATCGATCGCGATCGAAGCCAGGTGCGCTGCGACATCGACCCAGGCGATCTCCTGTTCGGTCGGGCCGCGCCGATCTAAGTAATACATCGCGAAGGTGCCGAGCACCTCGCGCTCGGGCGAGAAGATCGGGCTCGACCAACACGCGCGCAGGCCATGCGGCAACGCGACGTGTTTGTAATCGGTCCAGTTGGGGTGTGTTGCGATGTCTTCGACGACGACGCGCTCGCCAAGGAATGCCGCTGCGCCGCATGAGCCCGCTTGCGGACCGATCTTCGCGCCATCGAACGCCAGTACACACTGGGGCGGCAAGCTCGGCGCCGCGCCGGCGCGCACGCAGGCGTTTTCACGATCGAGGAGCAGAATCGAGCACAGCATGCCGTCGGCCTGCGCTTCGATCAGGCGCACGACGGCTTCGAGCAACACCGGCAGCGGCGCGCCCTTTGCGATGCGCTCGAGCACACTTAGCTGACTCGCGCTAAACGCGTCTGGCTGGATCGCGGCCATGGAGCTTGCCTCAGCGCGCGCGCGCGAAAACCCACGCGGAACGCTTCAACCGCGCGAGGATCCGCGCGCAATGCGTAAACGTACTCCCTGACTCGGCACCAGTCCCAACACAAACTGGCCTGGTTAGAAGAGCGCAATTCATAGGCGCCCGCAGCGATTGGAGGAAAGCCCTAGCTGGCTCATCTCCAAAATCGCGCCGCGAGCTTACGCGCGCGTGCGAGCAAGCTGACCCTGATCGGCTGAGTCGCAGTCAAGAAATCAAAGCTCACGTGCGTGAGCTTGCCGGTCGCGACCACCGTATCGAGCTTGCGGATCTTACCGTGCGCGTCGAGCTCGATGGTGAAGACCGCGCGCGGGGCGATGCGCGGCTCGACGTTCGGAAACTCGCACACGAACGCGGGCAGACCATTGATCTCGCGGACGGCGAAAATGGGCGGCTGCGCGCGCCGCGTATTCAGGTGAAAGAGCACCACCTTGTCGCGACCGACGATCGGTGAGCGCGCTGCGAAGTACTCGCCGTTGCCATCATTGAGAGCGCGCACGTCTTCAGAGAGCAATGCGGAGATCGCGTCGGCATTCCCGGTGAGCAGGTGAAAGAGCAGGTTGTTGAGCGCGTTGCGCGTCTTGGTCTGCAGCTCGGAATCGAGCGGCAGGCGCGCCTGGTCGTAGCTCTCGAGCGCCGCTCGGGCGCGGTGGTGCGTGGTCTTCACGTTGCTCGCGCTGAGCTCGAGCACCTCGGCGGTCTCTTCGACCGAGCTACCGAGAACGTCGCGCAGCAACAGCACCGAACGTTGCGAGGGCGTCAGCGCTTCGAGCGCGATCAAGAACGCCATCGAGACGCTCTCGAGCTCGCTGTAGCGCGCTTCCGGATGCATCGCGGCCCGCGTCGTATCGAGCCAACCTTCGGTCTCGATCGGCGAGGGCAACCACGGCCCTACGTACTCCCTACGCTTGCGCGCGCGCAGGTGATCGCGGCTGAGGTTGAGCGCGACGCGCATCAGCCATGGCTTCAGGTCGCGCGCGCGATCGCCCCTGTAATCGCTGGGCGGGTTTTCGAGCGCGCGCGCGAACGTCTCCTGCACGAGGTCGTCCGCGTCTGCGGCGTTGCCGGTCATCCGGTAGCAGAGCTTCCAAATCGACTCGCGATGCGCGCTGATCGGATCTGTGGGGCTCACCGGATCAGCAATCTAGCCTGCGCGCGAAGAAAACTCGCTCGCCTCGTAACCTTTTGAGCGGGGCAGTCGTGTTAAGGGAAGAAGGAGGCAGCGACCATGACATCCACGGCACTGACCCATACGCAGCACGCTTCGACCGAAACCAGCCGCCCTGGCGTGCGGCTCGCACCTTTGGAAAAGCAA
>JAYUYY010000799.1:0-9148 GCA_043752225.1 Sandaracinaceae bacterium
TCGAGCTGCTTCTTGTTGCTCAGATCCGTCAGACCATCGGTGATGGTCATGTTGAAAATCGTCTCGTGGTACTGCGCTTCCACGTCCGAGCCCGACAGATACTTGAAGATCGTATCGCCGATCTTTACCTGATCGCCTCTGCGTAGCTGACAACCGCTCACCGGGTCGGGCTCGTCGTTAACGAACGTGCCGTTGGTCGAGTCGAGGTCGATGACGAAGAACGCGCCCTCGCGGTGCTCCATCTTGGCGTGACGACGCGACACGCTGTCGCTGTCGAGCACGATGTCGTTGTCGCGGTCGCGGCCGATGCTGGTCACTTCCTTATGCAGGACGTGACGCTTGCCGAGATCGGTTTGCGACGCCGCGTAAATAATTACGAGGCAGTCCTCACCCTTGCGCTTGACCTTCAGCTCTTCGAGCGTGGTTACGCGCGTTTTGATGTCGTGATCGGAATCCACGTAAAGCGTCCCTGCGCAGCTCTTCGCCGCGGGCTCTGCGAAGCTTAACGCGCCGGAGATCGAGCCGTCCAGTTGAGCTTTCGATTGCTACCCACTCTGTGACGCAAGGCGCGCTCCAAGGCCGAGCACCTTTCCCCCGGCTGTCCCACAGCGATGAGCCGTATCGCCCGAGAAGGGGGAACGTCCGTTGATCAGGCTCGGCCGAGCACGCAGCTCTCGGTGTAGTATCGGCGACCCGGGATGCATCACGAACCGCGGCCGCCTGATCTGCTGCACGAGCCCGCCGAATCGCCGCTGATTCTGGTCGTGGATGACGAGCGTGTGATCCGCGAGATACTGGCCGACTTCCTCGCGATGGAAGGTTTCAACGTCCGCACTGCGGAGGACGGACGTGCCGCGCTCGTCGAGCTCTCGCGCGCCAACTACGACCTGGTGCTGAGCGACCTCAAGATGCCGAATATGGGCGGCATCGAGCTGCTCGAGGCGATCGAGAAGCACACGCCCAACGTGGTCACGATCATCATGACCGGCTTCGGCACGGTCGAGACCGCGATCGATGCGATGAAGCGCGGCGCGTACGACTACATCATGAAGCCGTTCAAGATGGAGGAGGTCGTGCACACCGTGCGGCGCGGCCTCGAGCGCAAGAAGCTGACAGCGGAGAACCTGCGGCTCAAGGAAGCGCTCTCGCTCTACAAAGTCAGCGAAGCCATCGCGCACAGCTTGTCGCTCGACGAGGTGATCCGCACGGTGGTCGATGCCGCGCTGCACGAGGTGAGCGCGGATGCGGTGTTCGTCGTGCTCGACGACGGATCGGGCAACTACTTCGAGCGCGTGCGCGAGATCAGCGGGACGTTTCCGAGCGCGGACCTCCAACCCGGCAAGCTGGACATCCGCGCGATCGAAGAGCACCTGACCCACGAGCGGCGGCTCCGGGTGAACGGCGCCTCGGGCCTACGCTTCTTCGCAGAGGCCCCGGTGGGCGCCGACCTCTCGTCGCTGATCGTGACGCGCATGACGATGTCGGCGCGGACGCTCGGCTACATGGCCGCGTGCAGCTTCAGCCCGGGCAAGACGTTCGATGAAGGTCAACGCAAGCTGCTGCGCATGGTCTCGGATCGCGCGGCGGCGTCGATCGAGAACGCCAAGCTGTACGAGGACCTGCAGCTCACCTTTCGCCAGACCATCAAGGGTCTCGCGAACGCGATCGACAAGATGGATCGCTACACCGCGGGCCACTCGGAGCGCGTCGCGGCGTACGCGCAGATCCTCGCGCTCAAGCTCGGTCTGCCCGCCGGCCAAGTCGAAATCGTGCGCCAGTCCGCGCTGATGCACGACATCGGCAAGATCGGCTGCGTCTTGAACCTCAACAAGCCCGGCATCCTCACCGAGCGCGAGTACGAGATGTTCAAGCGGCATCCCGGCTACGGCCGCGAGATCCTGCAGCCGATCGACTTCTTGCACCCGTTGATCCCGGGCGTGCATTGCCACCACGAGCGCTGGGACGGCAATGGCTATCCGGCCGGATTGCGGCGCGATGAGATCCCGCTGCTGGCGCGCATCATTTCAGTCGCCGATGTGTACGACGCGATGACCAGCGACCGCGCCTATCGCAAAGCGTTGCCGCACGGCGCTGCGGTCGTGGAGATCGGACGCTGCGCGGGCTCGCAGTTCGATCCGGATCTGGCAAACGAGTTCATCGAGACGATCGAAGCGCACCGGCGCGACGCGCTCGAGCGCGAAGAGCCGATCCCGAGCTGAGCGGTTCTAGCGATTCAAGTCGCGGCGACGTTTCCTATGACTTGGCGCGACGGGCCTCGGGCTCGGCGCTCACGTGGTCGTGCCCGGGTGGTTGCAGCACTGGAGGCATGCCGGTTTCGGCCGTGGGCTTGGTTTCGCCGTTGCGCTTGGCGAGGTCGAGCACCTGGGCCTGCTCTTCGTCCTGCCACGGGTAACGAATGCGGCTGTGATAGACGCTGCAGAGCGTATCGATCAGCTGATTCGAGAGCACGCGCAGGTCTTCGAGGCTCAGGCCGGCTTCATCGAGCTGGCCTTGCTTCATCTTGCTGAAGATCACGCGCTCGACGAGCTTTTCGAATGCCTCGCGCGAGGGCGGATCGACGGTTCGCGCGCCGGCTTCGATCGAATCGACGAGCATCAGGATCGCGGTCTCCTTGGTGCGCGGCTTCATGCCCGGATAGCGGAACGTGTCTTCGTTCAAGCTCTTCGGATTCCCGATGCGCAGACACTTGTGCCAGAAGTATTCGATGACGCTGGTGCCGTGGTGCGTGTACGCGAACTCCACCACCGGCTCGGGCACGCCGCCTTCGCGCAGGATGCGAACGCCTTCGATGACGTGCGCCATGATCGCGTCGGCGCTGACATCGGGATCGAGCTCTTCGTGTGGGCTGCGCTCGCCGGGCCCGAGGTTCTCGACGAAGTAGCGCGCCTGACAGGTCTTGCCGAGGTCGTGGTAATAGGCGCCGGTCCGGGTGAGCAGCGCGTCGCAGTGAATCGCCGCGGCGGCAGCTTCGGCGAGGTTCGCCATCGCGCGCGAGTGCTCCCACGAGCCGGGCGCTTCCGCGACCATCTTGCGCAAGAGCGGCTGGTCCAAATCGGTCAGGTTGGTGAGCTGACCGCGCGAGAGCACGCCCAAGAGGCGCGCAGTGATCGGGCGCAACACGTACGCGAGAAAGCCCGAGAGCGCGCCGCCGAGCAGCGCACACAGCGCCGGCGATCGCAGGCCCAGCTCGAGCTCGAGCGCGGGCGAGAACCCGTCGAGCGTTTCTTTGGTCGCGATGTACGCGATCATCGCGGCGATGCCTGCGATGGTGCCCACCGGCATCATCTGGCCGACTTTGCGCGGGGCGACCGCGGTTGCTCCCACGCCGCAGCTCACCAGATACGTCACGCACGCGAGCGGATCCCAGCCGACCAGCGAGGCGCTGAGCACAGTCATGATTCCGCCCATCAACAGGCCCGCGCGGCGATCGAGATAGAGCGAAGCCCAGAGCGGAACCACTGCGACCGGCGCGAGCAACGCGGGCAAGTCCGAGAACAACAAGAACGCCTTGTTGCCGATCAAGAACGTAAGCGCGAGCAGCAGCAAGCCGATCTGAGTCCGCAGCAAGATGCCCTGCCGCGCATGACCGAAGCGCAGGTACCCGGTCATCATCAGCACGGTCAGGAAGTAGACGGTGAAATGCGCTGCGAGCGTGGCGAGCCGAGGTGGACGTCGCGCTTGCTCATAGACCTCGACCAGGCGCATCAAGACCGGATCGTGAATGATCGTGCCGCGCGCGATGATCGGGGAAGGCGCGATGACGTGGACGCCCTTGGCCGAATCGAACGTTCGGATCGTGGTACGCGGTAAGCGCAGCGTGACGGGCGCCGGCGTATCGGGCTGCGCGCGCCACGGCTCGAACAGCGCTTCGCCAAAGCTGATCACTGTTAGCGCGGTGGCGACCACCGCACTAAGCACGAAGCCCGAGGCTGGACCGGCGATCAGTCGCGTGCGCAACATGAGAAGTACCGAGCAACGCAGCTCTGCGTCGCGGCGGATAGTAGCAGAGGCGGTGGCGTCCAGGCACGCTAACCCCTTGCCCCGCGATCACGCCGTTCAGCCGATGTCTGGGCGCCGGAACGCGCGCCTCGCAGGCCCTTCGAACGCAGCTCCTGCAGCGGCGTGCCTCGCGGTCGCGATCGCGTGTGGCTTCGCGCTGCCACACACGATCGACGACGCGTTCATCCTGCTGCGTTACGCGCAGAACATTGCGGGAGGGCAGGGCTATGTGTTCAACACAGGGGCTGCGACCGATGGAGTCACAGGCCCACTGTGGTTGCTCGTGCCGATCGCGGCGCAGCGTCTCGGCCTCGATCCACTGTGGACAATCAAAGCATTTGGGGCGCTGTGCGCGTGCTCGTGCGCGCTGTGGGTGGGGCTGTGGGCGCAGCGACGCGCGCAGGGTTTGACGATCGCTTGGACCGCTGCGTTCGTGCTCGCATGCTTGCCCGACGTGGGGAGCTGGGCGGTTGCGGGGCTCGAGACGCCGCTCGCGATGCTCGCGATGACAATGCTCTCCTGGGGCGCGCTCGATCGACGGCCGAGGCCGATCGTCGCGGGCGCCGCGACCGCGGTCCTGGCTTGGCTGCGTCCCGAGCTCGCGCCCTGCGCCTGCGTGCTGTGGCTCGCGCTGTGTCTGCGAAAACCTGCTCCGAGAGGCGTCTGGCTAGGATTGGCTATGGCCGTGCTCGGCGCTGCGAGCGTGCTCGGCTTTCGACTCGCGCTGTTCGGTGAGCTCTTGCCGTTGAGCGCATCCGCCAAGCCCGCGGATCTCGTGCAAGGGCTGCGCTACGTGGGCAGGAGCGTCGTGCTTTGGACCTCCCTGGTGGGGCTCGCGCTCGCGTTCTTCGGCGCGCGGCTCGGGCAAGCTCGCGATCGCTGGCTGGGCGCCGCGCTGCTCGCGCACGGGGCTGCGGTCGCGCTCGCGGGTGGTGATTGGATGCCCGGTGCGCGGCTGCTCGTGCCGGTCGCGCCGCTCTACGCGCTGCTCGTCGGCGTCGGCGTCGCGCGGCTGATGCAGCAACGCACACGAGGATCTGCACGCACGCGCGCGCGTTGGGTGCTGATCGCGCTCGCGCTCAGCTGCAGCCTCCCGCTGCTCGACTGGGTCTCGCGCATGCCGGAGCTGCGCGCGAGCGGAGCGCGGCGTGAGCAGCTCGGACATCCGCTGGCGGAGTACTTGCGCAAGCACGCGCGCGCGGTCGCGCTGCTCGACGTCGGCTACCTCGGTTACGTCAGTGGGCTCGAGGTGATCGATCTCGGCGGGCTCACCGATCCGCAAATCGCGCATCTGCCCGGTGGCCACATCGACAAGCGCATCGAACAAGCGTTCTTACGCACGCGCAACCCGGATGCCATCGTGCTGCACTCGACGCATGCGCCGCGGATAGATCGCGCGGGAAAGCTTCTAGCCCTTACGGGCTATCCAGTCGAAATGCGCGTCGCGATCATGCCGTGGGTGCGTGAGCATTTTCGCGTCGCGCACGTGGTGCACTACGCGCCGAGCTACTGGTACGCGGTCTTGCTCGCAGATCGCGACGCGCGCAGCGTTTTGTAAACGCGTTGAGCGTGCATCGCTTCGGTGGCAAGCTTGCGACCCATGGCCTCGAACATCGCGCCCGGTTTCCTCGTGGCTGCGCCTTCGCTGCTCGATCCCAACTTCAAACGCACGGTCGTGCTGCTGGTCGATCACCGCGACGAAGGCTCGCTCGGCTTCGTGCTCAATCGCCCTGCGGAATCGAACCTCAAGTCGATGCTCGGCCCGCTCGGGCTCGAGGTCGATGAAGCCGAGGTCTCGGATGCGCCGGTGCTCGTCGGCGGGCCTGTGGCGCCGAACACGGGTTGGCTGGTGTTCGAGCCGGGGAGCTCTGCCACGCCGGCCGCGAACGACTTGGTGCGGATCTCGGACAAGCTCGCGGTCAGCGCATCGCGCGACTTGCTCGAAATGCTCGTGACGCACAAAGGGCCCGAGCGGATGGCGCTGATGCTCGGCTATTCCGGTTGGGGGCCGGGCCAGCTCGACGCGGAGATCCTGCATGGCTCGTGGATCCCGATCGACTTCGACGACCGAATCGTGTTCGACACACCGGTCGACGAACGCTGGGCGGCATCGCTGCGCCTGCTCGGGATTGATCCCGCGCGGCTCACGCTCGCTACTCCGCCGCAGAGCTGAACGCTACTTCTTCACGTCAGGTGCGATCAACACGGGCACCGGGCCCGCGGGAACGAGCGGCTCGGCCGTTGCGCTTTTGCCGTTGCTGCTGGCGGCTTGCGGAAAGACCACGCGGCCAAAGCGCGTGAGCGTATGGAAATCACCGATCATCGGCGCCGACCAACCGGCCGCGCGCTGGCCCTTTTCGCGCGCGTCCATCACGTAGAAATTCATGCGCCACGTCTCGGCCGCTTGCGGCGGGCTCGCGGGATCCGGACCGACGGCAAACGCGGTCCACGGGATCGAGAGCTCTACGTCGTAGCCCTCATCTTCTTGGTCGTCGCTGACCTTGCCGCGCGCGACGACCGCAACCCTCATGTTGCTCGACCACGCCATGTCGCCGAATGGGCGGGGCAAGCGTCGCGAGTCGTAGCGCGTGTCGAACACGCGGCCGGTCGGCGCGACCTGCGCCTCGAAGTAGCTCTTCCCGTCGCCATTGGGATCGACCATCAGCTCGACGACGTCCTGCTCCCACAGGTGATCGTCGTCCTTCTCGAAGCTGCTGCGCAGGAAGTCATCGGCGACCGTGTAGCCGAGATAGAGGTTTCGCTCGTCGTACACGACGCGCACCGTCGCGCGAAACGCCGCGCTCGCACCGGACATGGTGTTGACGAAGTCGGGCGTGGGCTGCGCGGCGGTCCAATCGGCTTCGTCGAGCTTGCCGTCGATCTTCAGCGCGGCGGTCGCGTGGCGCGCGATCAAACGCGGAAGCGTGGCCGGATCGACGCTCGGGCCGTTGCCGGGGCCGATCGCAACCGTCAGCACCTCGGCGCGGTTCTCGCTGCTCTTTACGCCCGTAACCGGCAAGCGCTGATCGTCTTTCCAGAACCCGAGAAAGAACGTCGCGGACTTCGAGCCCCAGCCCGGCGGGATCGTGATCTCTTGAACGTCGCGCAGGCGATCGCCCGCCTTCCATTGCGCTTCGGGATACGCCTCGCGAAACGGACGCGCGGCATCGAGGTTCACGACGCTCTGCTTCTTGTCGTTCGCGAGGTGCGTGAAGATTTTGTAACCCGCCTCGAGCGGGCCGATCACGCTCCAGTACCAGGTGATCGTGAACGTCTCGCCTTCGCTGACGGTCTCGTCGCTCAGGTCGTAGCCAAGCAACTTGATCTTGTCGCCGAAGCGAACGTCGAGCGGATGCCTCGGCTTGGGAGCCGCGGTCATCACGATGGTTTTTTGAAGCTCCTTGCTCGCCTTCGAGAAGTGCTTCTCTTTCTCGACGCAGCCGGTGCTGGTGCCGGTCAAGACACAGAGCAAGAGCGCGAGCAGCGGGACAATCGAACGTGTCGGCACGGTTCTCTCCGGGCGCGATGCTCGCTCAGCGGCGCGACTTCTGGCGAGCCTTCTTTTGCTGCTTGCGCATGGCCTTGCGCTTCTCGGGGCTGATCTTGGGCCGCGCCGCGCCGGGCTTACCCGCGGGGCCGCCGAAGGGATTGTTGGCTCCGCCGCCTGCCACCGCGGCTTCGAGCAGCGAATCGGCGAGGTTCGCCATCATCGGATTCTGCTCGAGACCACCGGTGCGAACCGCATCGCGCAGGCGATTGCCCATCGCGAGCTGCTTCATGCCCGGGATGCGGCCGAGCAGACCGGCTTGCTTGCCGATCTGACCCATCATGCCCTGCATGAACTGGAAGCGCTGAAGCAGGTCGCCGACGTCTTTCTCGGGCCGACCACTGCCCTTGGCGACGCGCGTCACGCGGCCTTTGTCTTTGCGGAACAGCTCCGGCTTCTGGCGCTCCGCCTTGGTCATCGAGCTGACGATCGCGCGGATCTTGTCGAGCTCGCTGTCATCGACCGAGAAGCCCTCGGGCATGCTGTCGGCGAAGAACGGCAGCTTCTCGAGCATGTCCTGCAGCGGACCCATCTGCTTGAGCATCGTGATCTGCTGCAAGAAGTCTTCGAACGTGAGCTGGCCCTGCAGCATGCGCTTGGCGTCGCGCTCGGCCTTCTCTTCGTCGACGACTTCCTCGAAGTCCTTCATCAGGCCGACGATGTCGCCGAAGCCCAAGATGCGGCTGGCCATGCCGTCGGCGCGGAACTCTTCGAGCTTGTCGAGCGCTTCGCCCATGCCGACGAAGCGGATCGGCGCGCCCGTGACGTCCTTGACCGAAATAGCAGCGCCGCCGCGCGCATCGCCGTCGAGCTTGGTCAGCACGACGCCGGACAAGGCGAGCGCGGTGTTGAACGCGGTCGCGGTCTTGACCGAGTCCTGACCGATCATCGCGTCGACGACGAGCAGGATGTTCTCCGGCCGCACGCGGTCTTTGATCTGTACGAGCTCCTGCATCAGGGCTTCGTCGATCGCGAGACGACCTGCGGTGTCGTAGATGATCGTGTCGCAGCGCAGCTTGCGCGCTTCGGCCATCGCTTTGGCGCAGACCTCGAAGGGCGAGGTGCCGGGCAATGCGAACACCGGGATGCTCAGCTTCTCGCCGAGGATCGTGAGCTGCTCGATCGCGCCGGGGCGCTGCAAGTCAGCCGCGACCAACATCGGGCGCTTGCCTTGCTTCTCGAGGTAGCGCGCGAGCTTGCCGGCGGTGGTCGTCTTACCGGCGCCTTGAAGGCCGACCAGCATGATGCCGGTGATCGCGGGGCGCGGCGCGTATTGGATGGGCTCGCCATCCGCCTTCATCAGCGCGACCAGCTCGTCCTGGCAGATCTTGATGAAGACCTCGCTCGGACCGATCCGGACCTTCTGGCCTTTGACGGTCGCGGCGCTCTTGATGCGCTCGCCGATCGCCTTCTCTTTGACGGTCGCTAAGAAGCGCTTGACGACGCCGAGCTCGACGTCGGCCTCGAGCAGCGACAACCGCACATCGCGCAGCGCTTGCTCGATGTTGTCGTCGGTGAGCTCGGTGACGCCGGCAAGGCGATTCTTGGCAGCTCTAAAGCCCTTACTGAGCGCGTCAAACA
>JAYUYY010000800.1:0-3649 GCA_043752225.1 Sandaracinaceae bacterium
TGCGGGTCATGCCGCCGACGAGCAAGACTTGATCGAGCTCTTCGACCGTGAGCTGGGCGTCGGCGAGCGCGCGCCGACAGGGCGGCTCGAGACGTTCGAGCAGCGAGGCCACGATCTTTTCGAGCACGGGCCGCTCGATCGCGTCGTGTCGCAGGTGCAGCGGGCCGCGATTCGACGCGCAGATGAAGGGCAGGTTGATGCTGGTCGTGCTCGTGCTCGAGAGCTCGCGCTTGGCGGTCTCGGCGGCTTCCTTCAGCCGTGCGAGCGCGACCGGATCCTCGCGCAACGAAATGCCCTGATCCTTTTCGAACTGCGCGAGCAGGTGCTCAATCAAAGCGTTGTCGAAGTCGTCGCCACCCAAGAACGTATCGCCCGACGTGGCGAGCACTTCGAACACGCCGCCGCTCGCGCGCATGATCGTGATGTCGAACGTGCCGCCCCCGAGATCGAAGATCGCCAAGGTTTGATCGCGGTTCTTGTCGGTGCCGTAGCCGAGCGCAGCGGCCGTAGGCTCGTTCAAGATATTGCGAACGTTGAGGCCGGCGATCGCGCCGGCGTCTTTGGTCGCCTGGCGTTGGTTGTCGTTGAAATACGCAGGGACCGTGATCACGGCGTCGGTGACCGACTCGCCGAGATACTCCTCCGCGATCGTCTTGATCTCCTGCAGGAGCACCGCCGAAATCTCCTGCGGGCTGTGGTCGCCGTCGCGCGTGCGCACCCACGCATCGCCGTTTTGAGCGGCGCACACTTCATACGGCACGAGGGTGCTCCAGCGCGCCAGCTCGGGATCGTTGTTCTTACGGCCGATCAGGCGCTTGATCCCGGTGATCGTTCGATTCGGATTGGTGACCGCCTGGCGCTGCGCCGTGACGCCGACGATCTCTTCGCCACCCTCGCCGTACGCGACGACCGACGGCATCGTGCGTGCGCCGTGGCGCGCGGGAATGACTTTGGGCGTGCCTTCTTCAAGCACGGCCACGCAGCAATTCGTGGTCCCCAGATCAATACCGATCATCCGTCCCATAGGCAGAATTGGTCGCGGGGTTTCGAGAGGTCGTTAGCGGGAGCGCGAACGCGCGGGTGGTGTGGCGCTGGTGGCCGGAGCTGGAGCCATCGACGTGAGCGTGCTGCGCGAGCTGGGCGCTTCGCTGCGACCTCGAGCAGCCGAACTGCTCGCGAGGTCCTGGTCGCCGCGCGGAGCGAGCTTCGTAATCACGCTGTAAGACCGCTTGTAAGTGATGAACAGCTCGGTCGCGAGTCGGCTCACTTCGAGCGACTCATGCCGCGCATAGCGATGCGGATGGCAGCGCTTCGAGCGTTCCAAAAAAGCTTCCTTCGCGCGCCCGATCGACGCCTCCGAGTCGAGCCCGAGCGCGGTCCAGGGAGTCTTGCCTTGAAGGCTTGCGAGCTCTGTACGCAGCTCGCGTTCGACCTGTGACGCTTGCGCGCGCAACGCCTGGGCGCGAGCTTCGCGCTGCTCCGCCTGTTCGGCGCGCTCCCGCTCGGCGAGCAGCTCGGTTTCGCTTATGCGCTCATTCACGCGCTCTTGCTTGGGGCACCGACTCTTGCTCGCCCGCCATACCGCATCGAGCGTCAAGCCGAGGAACGCGCGTTGATCGTCGCTTAGATCGGTGAAGAGAAAGCCGAAGCCCGGTTTGCGGTCTTCGCGGCTGGCCCGCGCGCAATCCACCACCTGCACGACGTGACCGGTCGCGGTGAGCTCACCGATCGCGGAACGCAGGAAGATCTTCAGCTCGTGGTCGATGAGAGGCGGCATCGTCGTCCGCACGAAGGCGCCCACCATGCTGAGGTCTTCGGCTGCAAGGTCGATTGGGAGGCCATCGATCTCACAGTAGAGGAGCTGCGTATCGACTTCGCGGCTCCCTGCCCGGCTCATGACCCCTCGTTCTGAACGCATCCCTCAAACGAGTGTACGCCCCCGTTGTGCGCCGGGTCGAGCACGAGCACTTCGACACGGTCGTTCTTCTTGCGACCCCAAGGCACGTTATTGGGTGCGATAGGTCGTGTCTGACCGCACCCCATCGCACGCATGCGATCGTTTGCGATGCCGCGCTTGTTGAGCGCTTTGCGCACTGTAGATGCGCGCGCTTGGCTGAGCGCGGCGGACGCGCTGGCGTCGGGCTCTTCCGCCGTGTGCGCGACGATCAACACCTTGGTCGTAGGCTCTGCGCGCAACGTGGTCGCGAGCTCGTCGAGCACTGCGTTCGATTTGGATTTGAGCTCCGCGCTGCCCTCTTCGAAGCGCAGCGGCGCGGACAGCTCGATCGCAGGCAGCTCGGTCTGCGCAGGCACCACGCCAGGTGCCGGTACGACGACCGGTGCAGGCGCTGGCTTCGGTACGACGACGGGTGCAGGCGCCGGCGCAGGTTTCAGGACGACGACCGGCGCGGGCTTCGGTGCCACGACCGGTGGCGGCGCAGGCGCTGGCTTGGGCGGCTCGACGGGCTTAACTGCCGGTTGTACCGGCGCGCTCGCGAGAACAGCGTTCGGTGCGAGCGAATGACCGATGCAGTTGAGCGACGAATGCAATCCACCGGGCGGAAGTGGATCCGTCACCCACAGCTCGACGCGCTCGTTCTTGCTGCGCTGCGAGCCACGCTGAGGAGCGATCGGCCGATAGTCACCACAACCCATGACCTCCATCCGCTCCCCTACGATCCCCTGCGCGACGAGCCACTCACCGAGCGCGCTCGCGCGCCGCACGCTGAGCGAGATCGCGGAGTCGGACCTGCGCGACGCTGCAGGCAGCGTGTGCGCTTCGATCCGAACGTGCTTCTTCGGATTGGCGCGCAGGAACGCGAGGATCTCCTCGAGCACGGGACTCTTTTGCGCATCGAGCGTCGCGCTGCGAAACGCGATCTGGCGGATCAACATGAGCGCGCCGGTGTTGGCCTCGTACGTCAAGAGCCGCGAGCACCCGCCTGCGTCGGGAGGGCCCGGCAGCTCGGGGCAGCGATCGTCCATATCTGCAACGCCGTCACCATCGCGATCGAGGGTCGCTGCATCGATCGCGGGCGCAGGCTCGGGCGCGATCACGCTGGGCGGAGCTTCCTCTGGCAACGCCGGCTCGTCTTCTTCGAGATCCGATTCGTCGTTGGACGGCTGCTTAGCGGCTTTGCTCCCGGCGTCGTGGACGTAGCCGAACGAGAGCACGCCACGCGCGTCGGGCGATCCATAGCCGCGCAGCAAACCACTGCCACCGCCGAGACCGAACACGTAGCCGGACGGGAGCAAGAGCTTTACCCCGAGCAGCGCGCTGAGCGTCGAGCCCGCGCGATCGCCTACGTTGTCGAGCGGCGATTCGCCCTGCGCTTCGAGACTTACGCGCAGCAGCTCCGGAACGATCGCGAGCTCGGCACCGAGCCCGTACGTGAGCACGTCGGTGAAGCGCACGCCGGAGAACGCGGTGTCTTTACGCCAACGTGCGCCGACCTCGCCGAGCAACGTGGCGATGCCGAGGTGAAGCGCGGCGTGCACGGTGGGCGAAAACGTTGCTCCGGAATCTCCCGCCACGCCAGGGCGCCCATGGCCGCGCTCCGCGGTGCCCGCCGTGATCACCGCGGAGATCGCGACACGTGCGAGCGCGCTGCGATGCACGCCGAACATCGCGCCGAAACGCAGATCGCCT
>JAYUYY010000801.1:0-3642 GCA_043752225.1 Sandaracinaceae bacterium
CCATATTCAAGACCTCATGATAGGAGTTGAAATGCTGAGATCTTATACTGTATACGTGTGCAGCATTCAACGAATGTCGCGGGCAAATTGCGAGTGAAGCGCGCGAAGCCAGAGAGCAAACGTTCAACAATGGCCGCGAGTGCGAAGACCGACCACGAGCAGCTCCAGGCGCTCGAAGCGACGGCGAGGCGAGAGATCTCGCTCCCGGCTGAAGCGTCCATGATCGGTGAGCGCGTGCTGGTAGAGGCGATTCACTACGGCGGTCACCCTCGCGCAGGGCTGATGGCATCGTGCAGTCGGAACGGCGCGGTCTACAGGGTAAGCCTTTCGGGAATTGATTTTCCCGTCGGCAGCGAAGGGGAGCGCTTTGCATCGACGTACCGCGCGTGGCTAGGTCTCAACGACGTGTCGAGTGTGCTGAAGCGGAGCACCGCGCCAACGAAACCGCGAAAGGCCGTCGGGGACGATATCGAGATCGGCGCGCCGCTCGACCTCATTGTGCTCGCGTGCGATCGGAATGCGATGCGGTGTCGCGTGCTCGGAAGCACCCGCGAGATCATGTTGCGCGGAGATGCGCGCGATGGCGTCCCTGGCGAGATCGTAACGGTGCATCCAACGAAGCGAGGGACGCGCTCGGGCAATCCCTACCTCGCGGGCACGGTGCAAGGGAGTCGGTCGGACGTCGCCGCTCTAGGGCTCACGCCACTCGAGGTGCGTGCACGGGGCGAATGGGATCCTGGTCGCGACTGCTGGCGCGAAGACGGCGGACGCCTCGAGAAGTGGGCGAAGCCGATCATCGCGCGCGGCAAGCGGCCGATGGTAGAGCTCGAGCAAGTCGTCCCTGGCGCTGATCCCGATGACTTCGAATCCGATCCGATCGGCGAAGCCAGCGAGCTTCATGCAGCTGGCGCGCTCGCGGAGGCACGCCCGGATTGGATCACGCGTCACGCCGATCCCGAGATCCGCGAGCGCCTCGCGCCGCTCGGTCTCGGTAAGGCAGGCGGTGCGACCTACAAGTTGATCGATGACGCCGTCGGTCACGCGAAGACGCGCGCCGAAGAAGGCAAGGCGGTCGAGAACGTGGTCGCGGGCATCAAGGGTTGGCATGCACCGGGTGCGTTCGAGCCCGCAGAGCGCAGCAAGGCGCTCGATGATCTCGGCTTCGGGCGGCAGCTGGTGTTCTCGACGTTCTCGGCGAGCCAGTACCTCGCGCACGAGGATCTCGATGTTCGCTACGGCGGCATCCGCGCGCACAACCGCGCGATGGCGGAATTCTGCAAAGCGGATCCGCGCTTGATCGCTATTGGACAACTGTCGCTCGTCGATCCCGAGCGCGCGGTGCAAGCGATCGAAGAAGGCAGCAAGCTCGGCTGCGGTGCGTTTTGGATCCCCGGTGCGCCGGTCGGCGACCGCTCGCCGGGTCACACCGACTTCGATCGGGTGTGGCAAGCGCTGAGCGATCACAAGACGCCGTTCATGTTGCACGTCGGGCCTAACAGCCAGTTGGTGTCGAAGGCGTGGCTTAACAACGGCAAGCCGATCCCACCCGACATCATCGGCGGTGGCGAGAACCTGCGCGTGCGCGACTTCGTGGCGCTCTCGTTTGCTCCGCAGCTGTTTTTGACCGCGCTCGTATTCGATGGCGTGCTCGAACGCTTCCCGAATCTACGCGGTGGAGTGATCGAGCTCGGCGCGGGCTGGGTTCCGCAGATGCTGCGCACGCTCGACATGAGCCAGAAGATCTTCAAGCGCACCGATCCGAATGTTGCCGCGCTCAAGCTCAAGGCGTCCGAGTACATCCGGCGCCAGATTCGCTTCACGCCGTTCCCGGGCGAGGATGTCGGCCAGATGATCAAGGAAGCCGGCCCCGAGCTGTTCTTGTTCTCGAGCGACTATCCGCATCCGGAAGGCACCGACGATCCGATCGGCCGCTTCGAGCGCACCTTTGCCAGCATCAGCGAGGACGCGAAGGAACAGTTCTACAGCAAGAACTTCCAGCACATGATGTACGGGGAGTGAGCCTTACGGCATGAGCGAGGGCACGAACGGCATGACCGTCGAAATCGCGATCAGCACGATGATCACGATTTCCAGCACCTCGAAGCGTCGAGCCGCCGCCCGGCTCGAGAGCTTCTCGTAGATGCCGTCGAGCAGCCGCAGCTTGCGCTCGATGCCGACGTCCCACTGCGGCAAGTGAAAGCGCACGGACGCGACGCGATAGAGCCGCGCGAGGTACTGATCGCCGAGCAGCTTGAGCGCGTTGTCGACGCCCTCGAACAGCACCGCCGCGTCGGCTTGCAGCTGCGAGACTTGGCTCAAGTCCGCAGCGCGCGTGCTAAGCGAGGCGAGCCAAGAGCGCTTGCGCGTGAGCAACAGGTACGCTGCGTCGATGCCGCGATCGAGCTGTTCATCGAGGTCGCGCAGCTCGAGCAGCTCGGCGATCGTCAGCTCGAGCACCAAGCGCTCGTCTTCCATGTCGTCGCCGACCAGCATCGCGGCGAACCAGTCGATCGGCACGATCTCGTCGCGGACATACGCGCAGCGCATCGCGAGCGCGTCCGCGATCTCTTCATCGGAGAGCGCGCCGGGCTCCGCGCGCAAGATACTGGCCGTGACCGCTGCATGCTCGGTCCAGAGCGCAGACACCGCCGTGCCGGGCGGGAGCTTGAGCTCGAACACCACATAGTCTTCGAAGCGCGTCCCGAGCAGCGGCTTGTCGACCGCCGAGCGCATCGCGCTGAGCAGCTGCTCGGCGCGCGCTCGCGCATCGCGCAGCAGGTCAGCATTATCCCAGAGCAGATCGGAGAGCTGTGCGAGATCCGCCAGCGTGCAGTCGATCGGGATCTGATAATCGATCGTCGCCGCACCGAACTCCCAGATCACGATCTCGACCGGGCCTTCACTGCGGAACGCGCCGAGCTGAACCGGCTGGCCCGCTTGCGAGACGCGAAACGAGTGGCGCTGGAGCTGGTGCGCTTCCGGTGCGCGGCGCGGCTTCTTGAAATTCTGCGAGCGCTGGTCGGCTGCGAGCAGGTGCTCCGCGCGCGCGAGATCGATCGCGAAGCCGAGGTCTACGGCCTGGTACACGTGACATGTCCCGCGGAAGCGCATGTACCTAGCTTAGTCTGCAGCAGGCTCGCGCGGCGAATCTCGCGGCCTTCCTGTTACGTCTCCGAGCGCTCGCCGCGTTTGCGTGGCCGCGGCAGGTCGTACGTGTGAAGACGTGTGACAAGTGTGCGACGGGATATGCCGAGCCGCTCAGCCGCTTGGGTTTGATTGCCGCTGCAGCTGGCCAAGGCGGCTTTGATGCGCTCGCGATCGAAGTGCTCGATCTCGCTGAGCAAACGCGCGCGCGGATCGCTGGTCGGTGAGCTGGGCGCGGCCGATTGCACGCCGCGCGACGCGAGCTTTGGCGGCAACGCAGAAGGTTCGATCGCGACGTCGTCGCACAGCAGCACCGCGCGCTCGATCACGTTGCGCAGCTCGCGGATGTTGCCCGGCCATTCGTAGCTCTCGAGGATTTGCAGCGCGCGGGTCGAGAGCTCCGGGACCTCGGCGCGGCCGATCGCGCGGCTGCTCGCGGCCGCGAAGGCGCGCGCGAGCGGTGCGATGTCGGCGCGGCGCGCGCGCAGCGGTGGCACC
>JAYUYY010000802.1:0-3638 GCA_043752225.1 Sandaracinaceae bacterium
GGCATCGCGCACGACTTCAACAACCTGCTGGTCGGCGTGCTCGCGAACGCGGATCTGGCGCTCGCGCAGATCGACAAGTCGTCGAACGCGACGCGCTATCTCGGTCGGGTCAAGGTCGCGGGGCAAAGGCTCGCGGCGCTCAGTCGGCAAATGCTCGCGTACTCCGGCCGTGGTCGCTTCGAGAGCGAGCTGCTCGATCTCTCGCGCGTGACCGACGAGATCGTTCAGCTGCTCGAGGCTTCGATCCCGAAGAACGTGAGCTTGCGGCTCGAGCTGGGCGATGGGCTACCGCTCGTGCACGTCGACCCTGCGCAAATTCGTCAGGTGATCATGAACCTGATCACCAACGCGTCGGAAGCGATCGGCGCCCGGGTCGGGCTGGTGCGCTTGGGCGCGCACGCCGAGCACTTCGATCCCAAGGATCACGCACGGCTGACGCTGGGCGCGGAGCTCGTCGCAGGCGACTACGTGTGCCTCACCGTGGTCGACGATGGCGAAGGCATGAGCCGGCGCACGCTCAAGCGCTTGTTCGATCCGTTCTTCACGACCAAGTCATCCGGCCGGGGGCTCGGGCTCGCAGCGGTGCTTGGCATCGTGCGCGCGCACAAGGGAGCGCTCGAGGTCGTATCGCGCGAAGGCGAGGGCACCACGTTTCGGGTCTGGCTTCCGGTCGCGAAGCCGGCTGAGCTCGCGGCGAACGCGCGGGTCCTTAGTGCGAGCGTTTCGGAGATCCCGCAGCACGGCATGCGCGTGCTGATCGTCGACGATGAGCGCGTGGTGCGCGAGGCGGCGACCGCGGTGCTCGAGGCCTACGGCTTTCGCGTGGACACGGCAGACAACGGCGATCGCGCGATCACCGCGGTCGAGCGCGTGACGGATATCGATGCGGTCGTGCTCGACATGACGATGCCCGGGCGCACGATCGGCGACACCTACGCGGGCATTCGCGGCGTGCGCGCCGGCATCCCGATCGTGCTGACGAGCGGCTTCACCGAGCAGTCCGTGATCGACGACCTGCTCACGCATCAAGCGACCGCGTTCATGCAGAAGCCGTTTTCGGCGCAGGACCTGGTCGACAAGATCTGCTCGCTGATCCCGCGTTGAGCTGTGCGGTTGATCGCGACGGTTCGCGCAGCGCTCGCAATTCATCGCGACGAAATGCTCGGCGCTGCGAGCCGTTTTGCTCAACCGCGCTCACCTTGGTCCGTGGGAACGCAAGGGTGAGCTTGTGCGAAATCTATTGGTGGTGGTGTTCGCAGGTTGTTCGCTTCTCGCATGCAGTGATGGAGGTAAAGACGGCGCCAATGGCGCGCCCGACGGAGGCGATCTGCCAATGGCGGGGATGGGCGTAACCGGTGGCGTCGGTGGTGCGATGGCGACCGGTGGCTCAGGCGGCGCGAGTGGCACCGGCAACACGGGTACCGGTGGCATGACGGGTGGCGCAGGTGGCGCCGGTGGCACCGCGGGTGTGGATCCCGACGATGATGGTGGCGTAACCGCCGGCACGGGCGGCGAGGGCGACATGGATCCGCCGGTCGTGCTGCCTTCCGATGGCGAGGCGCTCTCGGTCTGCCTCGAGACGGCTGACTGCAACGGCGATGATTTGGTTTGCACGGTCTTCGGCACCTACCGCGGCTACTGCGCGGACGATTGCACCGAAGCCGCAGACTGCGCGGAGATCGATGGCCTCGAGCCGGCCTGCGACAACACCGGCCGCTGCGTGCTCGATTGCGCCGGCGACGACAATTGGGGCGGCGGCGAGTGCCCTGAAAACATGGAGTGCGTCGCAGTCGTGGGCTCACTGCTCAGCGAGAATTTCTTCCGCTGCCAGTATCCGGAGCCGAAGGACCACGACATCTACGAGACCTGCGATGGCTTGCGCGGCGACGCCGACTGTAAGGAAGGTCTGATGTGCTCGGTGCTCGCGGGCCTGCCGCTGCTGAGCGATCTCACGCTGCCATACTGCGCGGCGACCTGCACCGAAGCGGCCGACTGCGATGATCAGGGCAGCGACGCGATGCCGGTCTGCGATACGACGAGCTTGTTCATCGCCGAAGGCTTGTGCGCGCTCGAGTGCGCGGACGACAAAGACTGCCCTGGCGACATGCTCTGCTTTTCGATGGACCTCTTGTCGAACCGCTGCGGCTACGCGCCGGAGTGAGCCGGCGTAACCCCCGTAGCGTTGCGCGACCGCGACTCTGAGAGAAGCTCCGGCGCGCAAGCGCTATCCACTAACCGTCGCCACAAGACGATGTGACCGAAGATCCCCGCGGCGACGAGACCAGCCGGCAGCCACACGAACGGGAAGTACGCGACCCACGTGTTGAGCTGCGCCGGCTCGTCGCCGAAGGCGCGGAACAGCGGTAGCGATGCGATCGCGATCACCATGATCGCGATCAGCAAGATCGAGCCGAGCGCGTTCCAGCTCGCGATCAGCCAGCGCGGCGCGCGATCGTTGGCGGCGAGCAATGCTACGACCAGAGCGCTGCCGCCGGTCACGATGTCGAAGTTTAGACCGGTGAAGGTCATCTGATTGGGCATCGTGCCGTCGGCCGCGGCCTCGTGCATCACGAGCTCGAGCGGCAACCGAAAAGCGTGAAAGCCAACCAGCAGCGCGAGCGGTGTGAGCTTCGCGACGTTGCGGCCGATGCGCGACAGCCCGAGCGCGATCGGCAAGAAGATTGTCGGCACCATCAGCCCGAACGCCGGCGGTGGCACGGCATCCCAGCGCGCGTACACGCCGCGAGCTGCCAGCATGCCGGTGAGCACGAGCCATGCGCTTGCGCCGACCATGAACCACTGCGCGTCGTGTTTGCCGCGGGCCGAGTCGCTGCGGTTTGCGCGAGAGATCGCCAACCCGATCAGCGCGACCACGAGCAGCGCGAGCGTGGGGATGCCGATGGTTACGAGCGTGGACGCATGCGGTGCCGTGAATGTGTCGATGGCGGTGTTCATGACGGCTGTCCTGAGCACGCCGCATGCCACGCAGAAGCGCCGGGATTTGGCGGCGGCGTCGCGACTGCAACCTGCCGACCGTTCGGCAGCTGCCGGAAAACCGACACGTGCTTTCTCTCAACCCAGCTCATTCTCTGTCTTGGCGCCTTGGCGTCCTTGGCGGTTCTCTCCGGTATGCTTCGTGCTCGAGCCTGATGAGATCTCGCGCATGCAGAGCCCACCGAGCACCTTCGAGCTGCTGCAGACGCGCGAACGTCTGCTCGTCGGCCAGCGCTTCCTGACGTTGCGACCGAAGATCGCGTTGCTCGGTGCGGTGGGTAATGCGCTCTGCTTGGCGGCGTCTGCCGCGCCTGCGCATCAGAAGCTCGCGATCGCGGTGACGCTCGGCGCGACGATCGCCGCGTTCTTTCTCGAGGCGCTTTGGCTCGCGCGTCGCCCGCTGTCGGAGCGCTGGCTCTTCGGATCGCTCGCGCTCACGTTGCTCGCGCTCGCGTGCGGCGCAGCGCTGAGCGGCGGGATGGCGAGCCCGCTTCTGCCGCTGCTCTTCGCGCCCGTGGTCGTCGGATTCGCGGCATTCGCGCGCGGACGACGCAGCGCGCTGCTGCTCTGTGTCGCGCTGGTCGCGCTCGCGCTGCTCGCGCTCAGCACGCCGCTCGGCGCGTTCCCGATCATCGCCACGCCGT
>JAYUYY010000803.1:0-3635 GCA_043752225.1 Sandaracinaceae bacterium
GCAGATCTCGAAGCCGCCGACGCGCTCGATCGCATGGGTAAGGCCGAACCGCTCGCGAAGACCAAAGCCCCGAAGGGCGGCTGCGTCGTGCTCGATCCGGGGCGGCGCGTGTGGCAGTCCTCCGGATCGATCGCGATGCCGGTCGCGATCGCTGCGCTGCGCGATGGCTTTGCGGTCGCAGGCTATGCCCGCAAGCCAGCAGCGGCGGACACCGCAGGTGCGGCAGGCGTGGAGCGCGAGCAGGTCTACTTGGTCGCGGTGCCGGCCGAAGCGCTGCCCAAGCCGATCGCGAGCTTCGATCTGAAGGCGCCGCATCCGATGCCGCGGCTCGCGCCGCCGGGGCTCGCGGCGCGCACCGAAGACGATGTCGTGATCGCATTCACCGATGGCGCGCGCACGCTGCGCAGCCGGCGCATGCGCATGGGTCAAGGCGGGAGCGGCGCGTCGATCGAGCTCGCGCAGAACGTCGACACGCGGTTCTCGCCGGCGCTCACCACGAGTCAAGATCGCACGCTGATCGCGTTCACGCTCGGCGGCACGCCGATGCGCACGACGCTCGCGGTGCTCGCAGCCGACGGCAACGTCACCGAGCGCAAAGACCTCACGCCGGCCTCGATGGGCGCGGCCGCGCCAGCGTTCGTCGCGGGTGCAACGCCGCCGGTGCTGCTGATGCTCGACGCGCGCAACGGCATGTCGCCGCTGCTGCGCGTGGATCTCGGGAGCGATGGCGCAGCCAAGCCCGCCGAGGTGGTGTTGCCGGTCAGCATGGTCGCGAGCCCGCCCGAGATCGCGGCGGCGTCGAGCAGCATCGGGACGTACGTCGCGTACACCGCGCTCGGCAGCGCTGCATCGAGCGCGGTGGGTCTAGTCTCGATCGCGCCGATCGCCGGCACACCCGAAGCGCTCGTCCCGGGCACAGCCTACGGCCAGCTGCATGTCGCCGCGACGGCTGCGCCGCGCGCGGTGTTGCTCGCGGCCACTGCGCCGATCGGCACCGGCAAAAATCCCGAGCTCGAGCTGCACGTGCACGTCATCGGGATCACGGGCCAGGGCCCCGCGACGGTGCTCCGCGCACCGGGCGGCGCGAGCCATCCGGCGATCGCACGCGACGAAGCAGGCCACGTCGGCGTAGCCTTCGCGACTCCGAGCGGCGCATTCGTCGCGATCCTTCGCTGCGACGACGACGACTGAAGCGCCAAGCGCTCACTGAAGCTCACTATGAAATCTCTATCCGCAGACGCCCCTTACGACGCGCGTAACTATTTAGGCAGCGCGTGGCTCGGTGATCCGATCGATCCGATCGTGGATCCCTGGCATCGCTTCGGACGCTTGATGCGCGAGCTCGACGACTCGCTGCGCATCGAGCCGGGCGCGCGCTGGCTCGACTTGGGGTGCCATCAAGGCCAGTTCCTCAAGATCATGCAGGGCCGCTACGGGATCGTGCCGCACGGCGCCGACGATTGGGACCCGGCGCTCAACACCGATCCCTCGTGGAGCTACGTGCAGCGCGACCTGAATCGCGCGGTCGATGCGGGGGGCGACTACGCGTTCGTCTCTGCGCTCGAGGTGCTCGAGCACATGATCGACACCGACAAGTTTCTCGACGCCTGCCGCGAGCACCTCGCGCCGAACGGGCATTTGCTGCTCTCGACGCCCAACATCAACTCGCTGCGCAACCGCATCACGGTGCCGCTAGGCGCGTATCCAACCGGTCTCGAATATCGAACCGTCATCCACCACGTGCGGCTCTACAACGTGCACACGCTGCGCAGCCATCTCGAGGAGCAGGGCTTTTCGGTGCTGTGGATCAAGGGCGTAAACTTTTTGCCAGTGAGCGCGCTCCAGCGCGGCGCGAGCCTCCCGCTCGACCGCAGGCTCGCCAACGCGCTGCCCCACCTGTGCGGCAACGTGATGGCGCTCGCGCGAAGGCGCGACTGACGATCAGGAAGAGCTCGCAAGCGCGGCGCGGACCAGCGAGTCGCTCGCCCAGAGCGTGAGGCGCTTGCACTCCTCGACGTCGAGCTTGCACACGTCGCGCAGCGTGATCACGGCCTCGACGCCGATCACCAGCGCGAGCCCGTGCGCCAACATGCGGTGCGCGCTGGGCGAGAGCGTCGCCGTGTACGGCGCGAGCGCCTGCTCGATCCAGCGCATGCGCTGACCGGTACGCATCGGAATGCGATCGCGCGCATCGCTCGCACGCGCGCGGACTTTGCCCGGCTCCGTGCTCTCTAGCTTTTGCTGGTGCAGGCAGCGCGCCGCGCTGCGCCACAGCGCGTCGTCGTCGAACAACCGGAAACCGACGCGCTCGACCAAGATTCGCACCCGAACCTCGATCGGCTCGTCTTCGGTCCCAGCGAACACGTCTTCGGCTTTCGGCTCTCCGAGCTCGTCGAGCACCGCTTCCCACAGCGACTGCGCGTTCGGAAAGTAACGGTAGGCGGTGGCCGGCGAGACGTGCGCGACGTCCGCCACTTCGGTCACTGTCGGCGACCTCGCCGCGCGCAAGAGAGCGATCGCCGCGGTCACGAGCGCGCCGCGCGTGCGCTTCTTTTGATTCACCCGCTCGGTAGTCTTGCGCGGCTTGGCCCGAGCGCGCGACGCCCGCGCCGGCGTGGGACGGTTGGCCGTCTGCCGCTTGTCGGGAGAAGCACTCCTCATCACGCTGCGCGCCGCTTCATCATGAGACTGCACCTGACAGCGTAACTGCAGGCCCGTGAAACCAGCGCTCGATCACGGGCCAGTCGTCATACCTGCGGCGCCATTTTTGGGGGAACCGCCGGTCGGCCGCGCTGATGATATGGTCGCGCCCTCTTACGAAGGAGCCTCCGACATGCCGACGCAACCGTCTCGTTCCAGCGCCTACACCCGCAGCACGCGCAATGCGCGAAACATTCTGCACGCCGTCCACGCCCTGGCGCTCGCCGCGGCCAGCATCGCAGCGCCTGCGTTCGCACAAGCCGGGGCCTCGGGCGACATCGAGCTCGGCGCCAATTCTGCGGGCTCGTACGACAGCAACGCATCGGCGCCTGCCGCCAGCACGTACCGCAGCAGCAGCGACCCACGGCTCGCGCTTCAAATCCGGCTCGACGCGTTGACCATGGTCGGCGCCTTCGACGATGCGCCCGTCCCAGGCTCATCGACGATCGGTCGCAAGCTGCTGGTCCCGGTCGCGGCGTTGGGCGTGCGCCTGATCGACACCAAGCTCTTTCTCGGCGCCGGGTTGAGCTTCTACGGCTGGTCGGTGGAAGAAGCCAACGGCGACGAGGTCTCGCGCTCCGGCTTCGGCCTTCACCCGGTCGTGACGTATGACTTACTGCGCGAGAGCGCGGCCGCGTTGTCGCTCAATGGTGCGGTCAACATCGCGAGCTTGGGCGAGACCGAGGCGTGCGGCGGCGGCCCGGGGGGCTGTGCCGATCTCAACGACGACGTGTTCGGGCTCGGCTTGTCGCTCGGTATCGGCCTGCGCGGCATGCTCCTGCCGGGGCTCGCGATCGGCGGCGACTTCGGCTGGGGCTTCTTGAGCACGTCGTCGGACAACGACGACAGCCTGTTCGTGCACGGCCTCTACGCCGCGCTGTTGGTCGAAGCCAGCGTCGGGATTTAGAGCGCGCCAGGCAATCGCTGGAGCGCGC
>JAYUYY010000804.1:0-3628 GCA_043752225.1 Sandaracinaceae bacterium
AGCGAACGTCACCCCCGCGCTCGGCGACCTCGACGCCGACGGCACGATCGAGGTCGTCACGCTCGCACCCGATGGCCAGCTCTTGGTGCTCGACCACCTCGGGCATGTCGAGCTCTTCGGCGAGTTGAGCTCGCTGCTCGTCGATCAGCCGGAGAGCTGCCATGCGCTTGCGATCCATGATCTCGAAGGCGATGGTGCGCCCGAGATTCTTGCCGGCTACGACGCGTTCGATCAGTACGGCGGGCGCACGGTGAGCGCTTCGGACGAAGGGCCGATTGGCTTTCTGGTGCTCGAGCACGCGATCTGCACGGCACCGACCGCGGCCGATCTCGATGCCGATGGCCTGATGGAGATCATCTTCGCGCCCGGCATCATCCAGCGCACCGACGGCGCAGTGATCGCGCAATCCAGCAACGACGGCAACGCATTCATCGCGAGCTTCGAGGGCGACGCGCTCCCCGAGCTGCTGATCCCGGACAGCAACGGCTTCACGCTCGTGCACAACGACTTCAGCCCAACCGTGCTGCTGACGAGCGCTCCGTGCGTGCCCGCAGCGGTCGCGCTGGCCGACTTCGCTGGCCTGGGCGCGATCGAGGTCGCGAGCTCCGCGTGCGGCTTGCGCGTGCTCTCCGTGCGCGGCGGCGCGCTGCTGCCGGTGTGGGAAACGCAGGAGGGTGCGCGCAGCGATGGTCTCGTGACCGCGTTCGATCTCCTGGGCCGCGGCCGCGCCGACGTGCTGCACGCGACGGGCAGCGGCTTCTTCGTGCACGCAGGCGATACCGGCGCAGTGCTGTTGCAGAGCGACGAGCTGCTCTCGAGCTCGTCATTCGGCGGACCGGTCGTAGCCGACGTCGACAACGACGGCTCCGCCGACATCCTTTTGATCACCGATGACGGCGTGCGACGCCAGCTCGTCGTGCTGAGCTCGCCGAGTCGCAGCTTCGCGCCCGCGCGCCGCATCTACAGCCAGTACGGCAATCAAGTTACGCACATCGACGAAAACGGCGCGCTCACCGCGCGGCCCGTGCCGTTCGGCGCTTCCCATCGCAACGCGCAAATCGAGCTCGGCCGTACCTGCACGCCGCGCGCTTTGTAAGCCGCTACGGCAAAGCCGCGCTCAGCTCGAGGCCGGCCATGACCGTGAGCGCTGCGACGCGGTGCAACAACACGCGTCGAGCGCCCACGCTGACCTCGAAGCGATCGCGAACGACCTCGTATGTCGTGCCCACGTTCGCGCGCAGGCGAAACGCGTCGCGCGCACTCGTCGCAAGCTCCGCGCCGATCAGCGCGCTTGCTCCCACGAGCGGACGCGCGACCGATTCGCCGCCTGCAAACACACCGCGCGCATGCAGCACGCCGCCGGATAGACCTGCACACGCGTAGACGCGCGGCGCAGTCGCACCCGCTATTCCGAACAGCCCAGGACACGCGAGCAGATCGAGCCGTGCGGCGCGAAGCTCTGCGTCACCGCGATCAGTCGGGCGCAACCCAAATGGCCATAGCTGCGCGGTCAGCTCGAGCGACAACGCCGAGAGCACCGGCCATTGCAGCGAGATCGCAGCGCCGCCCGCAACGCCCGGCATCAAGCCGCTCGTGACCCGCGGGCCGAGCATGAGGCGCCATGCACGCCCCGGCTCATCGGGCTCATGCTCGTCGATCGGCTCGGGCGTTTCTGAAGGAGCGCGCGCGGCAGGTCGCGTGATCGGTTTCTCGCGCGCGATCGGTTTCTCGCGCGCGATCGGCTTCTCGCGCGCGATCGGCTTCTCACGTGCAGCGGGAGGCTGCGGCCGAGGCGGAGCGCCCTGCACACGAGCGGGAGCCGGGCCGTCCCGATCACCCCGCTGCGCGACATCACCTTCGGCGACCGCAACCGGCTCCCGCTGCGGCTCGGCCACGACCGGAGCGAGCGAGTCGATCGCGACCGCGATCACGAGCACGAGCGCAGCATCGAGCGCGTGACAGTCGTCTCCGGCGACGCGGATCTCACGCGGCGCGTCTTGTCCGATCGTGAGCTGCGCGCGAAAACCTCGCGGCTTGCTCGTGCGCATCACGCGCCCGCTCACGTGCAGCGCGTTCGGCTCGCCCGCGCTGAGCTGGACGTCGAGGTGCTGCTCGATCCGCTCGCGCAGCGCCGGCTGATCGATGCACTCGGCAGCGTCCGGCGCGCGAGCCCACTCGAGCTCTGCGGCCCGCGCGCTCTGCGCACGCACAACAGATGTGGCAGCGCAGGCGCACGCGACCACGAGCAGCCAACCCGTGGCATGTGCAAACCCGCGCGCCCCCCGCATCTGCGCGTTGTCGCGCGCGGCCTGTTACAGCGCAAGCTCTACTACGGTGCGAGCTTGGTCAGCGTGATGGCTCCGTTGAGGTTTTCCTCCGACTGTTGCTCGACGTGCGCGACCCAAACCGCATCGTCGGGACCGATCGCGAGGCCCCACGCCCAGTCGTAGTCAGCGTTGTTCAAGCGATGCGCCCAGATCGGCGTGCCGTCCGGAGCGAGCTTACGCACCACGATATCCGTAGAGATGTTGACGCTCGCATCCGCATCGAACCCATGCTCGCTGGTCTCGTCTCCGTAGACGATCGCGTTGTGCGAATCCGTAACCAGGCCGCCCTGCGGGTATCCGTCGAGGTTATCGAGCATCATGTCATCGAAGTCGCGCGTCCAAATCTCTGTGCCGTCGGCTGCAAACTTAGAGTAGCGATCTTCCTCTTCGAGCAAGCGCCCATCGATCTCATGCCAGTCGTCGCCGTGCTCGACCACGATGTTGCGATCGGTATCGATCGCCACTCCGCCTCCGTAGTAGCCGATCAGCTCGGTGGTGGCAGAGGACGGCTCGAGCTCCTCTGCCCAAACCAGCCGGCCCTCGACATCGAGCATGCACACGTAGCGCGTCCAGCCCGCGGCGTTCGTGGTCAACGCAAAGGTGCTGCCGCCGATCGTGACCGATGTACCCGTAGACCAAGCCGAGAGCGCGATCGATCCGGAGGGATGCACCGCAATCACGGTGTAGAGATCGGTGTTCAGGATCGCGTAGCTAAAGCGGTGCTCGCCGCTGCTGCTCAGCTTGGCGAGGAACGAGTGGTTGCCCGCGGGTCCGCCGATCGGCGCTCCGCCGAAGTTGGTATCGGCACCGGCCCACCCGCTGATCACGATCTCGCCCGCAGCGTTGACCCCCAAGTCTGCAATCGCGACGGTGTTGAACAGCGAGCCATAGGTGCGGTTCCAGAGCACGGCACCGTCGGAGCCATCGAGCTTTATGAGCAAGGCGACATGGCTAAAGCCCGATGCGAGCAGCCCTTGCCCGAAGTCGGCTGAGCCCGCCAACGTGCCACTCGCGATCACGTCACCTTCGGCAGTCACGGCCATAGGACTGAGCGCGATCTGCGCGTTTGGTGCGCCGAGACGCTTCGTCCACACGTGATTGCAGCTTGCGTCGAGCTTGACGACGAACGAGTCGGACATGCCGACGCTCGTGATCGGACCACCGCCGAAATCGAACGTGCCGGAAAAGTGTCCTGCAATGAACACGTTGCCGTCGCGGTCGGTTGCGATGTTTGCGCTGCCTTCCCAGCCAATCGAGGTCGAGATCCAATCCGGATACTCGTACTCGATGCGCTTGCGACA
>JAYUYY010000805.1:0-9082 GCA_043752225.1 Sandaracinaceae bacterium
CCTGTCGACGATCGACGACATCGTGATCGCGGTGTGGCGCGGGCAGCCGAGCCATCAAGCGTTGCAAACGCTGATCGAAACGCTGATGGCGCACGCAACAAGATGGCCGAGCGGCATTCGCTACCTAGCCGTGGTGGAGCGGACGTCCTCGCCACCCACGCGCGAAGGCCGCGAGATAAGCACATGGGGTGCGCGACGGCTTGGGCCCCAGATCAAGGCGTTCGCAACCTCGGTCGAAGGCTCGGCGCTGATGATGCTCGTCGCCTCGCTGATCAACACCTCTCTGTTCCTTGCGCGCGAGCCCTTGAACGTGCGTTTTTTCGTCGACCTCGACGCGACGCTCGCGTGGCTGCAGCAGTACGGCTCGGTCGACCTCGCGAAAACCCTCGAGCACGTCGATCAGATGCGCAAACGCCTCGACGCCGGCCCATGCGCATCGTGAGGGCACGAGCTAGCCTGCGCGCCCGCGCCGCCATCGGAGTGCCACACGCATGAAATTGTTATCGAGCTCGTGTCTGCTGTTGCTGCTGTTCGCGCTCACGGGTTGTCTCGACAACGAGCAAGACGCTGCGGTCGCGAACGGCGCGGCGCAGCTGACCAAAGCGGATGCCGAGAAGGCGCTCGTCGATCACACGTTGATCGGCTCGATCCCGCATTTGAAAATCGACTTCGCGATCTACTACGCGTCGGGCGGGCGCTTGGTCGGCGTGATCGCAGGCGCGATGGACGGGCGTGATCGCGGTGCGTGGCGCGTCGCGGACGACGGCAAGGTGTGTTTGCGCTGGTCGCAATGGCAAGACGGCGACGAGACGTGCAGCGAGCTTTGGCGCGATGGCGACCGCTACAAGGTGTTCGAATCGGTCGCGGGGCGGATGGTGTCGGTCGCGCGCCGTGAGCGCGGCAACGTGCAGAAGCTTGAGCTGCGCACCGACCTCGAGCTGGTGCAGGCGAAGAAGCCAATCGAAGCGGTGAGCGCCGAAGTGCTCCGTGCGATGCTGCCGGGCAATACGATCACCGGCAGCGTGCCTGCGATGCAGAGCGCCGAACGCCACGCGTTCTACGCGCCCGACAACAAGGTGTTCGCGAACATTCCGTCCGCCGTCATGAAGGACCACGGCACCTATCACATCACCGACGACGGCAAGGTGTGCGCCACGTGGAGCTACCTGCAAGGCGGCCACGAGAGCTGCGAACGCTGGTTCAAGAGCACCAAAGGCTACCTGGTGTTCGACGCGTTCGACGTGCTCCGGCTGATCGGCGAGGTCCGCCCCGGCAATCCGGAAAAGCTCGGCGGCTGAAGGCAGAGGTTCAATCTCTCATGCACGCGGCGATCTAATAGCAATTAGAGGCACAGCAGTAGCAGTCGAGTTCCGCAGGAGCCGTCGCGTCGACAGCACGCGAGGAAACCGTTGCATGTGCACTGATCGGGAGCGTCCATCCCGCCCGTTCCGCCGCTCGCTGTCGCGCCGCTTGTGGCACCCGCGCCGCTCGCGCCGCTTGCACCGCCGGTGCCCGCGCTCTCGGGTACGCACAGCTCACCTTCACACGCTCCGCTCATGCAATCGCTGGCCATGACACATGCATCGCCGATCGCACACGGGCCGCAGTCCGTACCGCCGTAATCGGTCGCGGTCTCGAAGCCGTCCTTCACCGTGTTGCTGCACGGGTTGCCGGCATCCGGCATGGGAGGCGGACAGCCGAGGCACTCGGAGAAGAAGCCCCCGCTCGGCGACGCTGCATCGGCGATGCAAAAGCGCTGACCCTGCGCGGGCGAATCGACGCATGGGCACGCGGGCGTATCTCCGCGCGTGCAGGGATCGCCGATTATCGGCGCGCCCGTACCCGCCTGCATCGGCACCTCCATCGGCGCTGCACCCGTTCCCGCTGAAGCGTCCGGCAGGAGCGTGGGCGGGAGCGCGATCAGCGATGGCTCATCGCTTCCGAGAGGAAAGGCCGGCAAGCCTTCCGCGCATCCAGCGACGCTCGCGATCAGCCACAACGCGACCACGCGATTGGCATTCGTTGCTCGCATGTCGCACGCCCTTTGCCGGCGCGCGCTGCGTCCCACCAAGACGCGAGCACACCGGTAACGGCGATATGGCCTGATTCGCAAACTGCCGCTAGCCAGTGAACCTGCGGGTACACGTGCCGGATCCAGCGGCTTTCGCGACCAGATCCGCGCCGTTGCGAGCCCTCCGTCGCCGGCCGGGGACGGCGCACGGAAGGTGATAGACGCGCCGCGCTAGGCGTTTTGGCGCGATCTCACTGCGGCGCTCCGTCGTCCGACATCCAGCCCCGCGACCCCCAACATCTTGCTGGTACCATGTAAGATTGCAGTATTTATGAAGAATCTGTTACACCATTCTTCATGAAATTCTGGGGTCGATCGCGCGGAACGTGGATGGAATTTGGCGGGCTCTGCGCAGGATTGATCGCGCTCGTCGCGGTCGGCTGCTCCTCCGGTGGACGTGGCAACGCGCCCGACTCGGGTGGACCGAGCGACTCGGGGAACGAAGCGGACGGCAGCTCGGGCACCGACTCGAGCGGCGGCATGTCGGGCGGCGGGAGCGGCGGCGCAGGTGGTCGCGACGGGGGCGGTGACGGCGACGGTGACAGCGGGATGAGCGTGACGGACGCCTCGCTGAATGACGGCGAAGTGTCGTTGCCGCCAGCGAGCGAGTGCGGCCGCTTCGGGGATGCGTGCGCGGCCGGCAGTGATTGCTGCTCAGCGCTGTGCGATCCCGCGACCGACAGCTGCACGTCTAGCTTGCAGCAATGCGGCGCGACAGACACCGGATGCGCATCGCCAACCGACTGCTGCACGTTGTCATGCGCTGCGGACAACCAATGCGGGGCCAACGCTTGTCTATCCGATAACGAAACCTGCGCCGATGGAAGCGAGTGCTGCTCGCAGCAGTGCACGGACGGCACGTGTGAGCCTCTGAACCTCTCATGTAAGACGGCGGGCAACGACTGCAGCGACAGCGATCAGTGCTGCTCGGGTCTTTGCCAAGACGACAAGTGCCAGCTCGCGGCGTCGTTCTGCATTCAACAGGGCGACATCTGCAGCCGCGCGGCGGACTGCTGCACGGGGCGCTGCGACATCGGCGATGGCGAAAGCGTTGGCGTCTGCGGCGAACCGCCGAGCGGTGCCTCGTTCTGCAGCGACGGGATCGAGGGATCGATCTGCGGCGATTGTAACGGGTGCTGCAGCCGCTTGTGCGCGCCTTACGGTCCGAGCGGCGTGAAGGTGTGTCAGCCCGCGAGTGGCTGTCACGTCACCGGCGACTTCTGTCGCGAGGATCGCGACTGCTGCGGCGCGGATGGCACCGGCTTGCCGGGTGAGGGCAACGCGCAGTGCGAGAAAGATCCTGGCAGCGATCTCGGCATCTGCCGAAATCCGATGAGCTGCAATCCGCAAGGCAACGTGTGCCACTACAAGAATTACGCGTGCGACAACTCATCCGCGCGCGCCAACTGCTGCGGCGGCCTGGGCGCGATGGGTGGCGTGTGTCAGCTCGACGGGCTCGGCGTGCCGCGTTGCAACGGGTTGGGCGAGTGCCGAGCGAGCGGCGCCACGTGCGCCTCCGCCGACGACTGTTGCGACGATTTGCCGTGCGTGCCGGACGCAGACGGCGCGCTGCGCTGCTTTGACCCGCCCGGTGAAACCACCTGTGTCCCGAGCGCGGGCGCATGCACGATCAACGCGGACTGCTGCCCCGGCGCAACCTGCGTGCGTCCGATCGGCTCGACGAGCGGAATGTGCAGCCCGAGTCAGCCACCACCGACCGGTGGCTCTGGCGGCAGCGGCGGCACCGGCGGCAGCGGCGGCAGCGGTGGCACCGGCGGTGCGGGTGGCAGCGGCGGTAGCACCAGCGTGTGCTCCGAGTACGGGCAGAGCTGCAGCACCGGCGCGGACTGCTGCAATGATGTCCCCTGCGACGGCGACGTCTGCCGCGTTCCTTTCGGATGAAGCTTATGAAGACATCACGGCATCGCGCGAACGCGCTTGTGACGAGCGCGCTGCTGGCGCTCTGTGCTTGCGGCGAAGACCAAAGCGGCAAGACATACGGCTCGGGCCCCGGAGGGGACGGCGGACCCAATCCCTTCGGCAACGTCGACCCCGACGCTGCGACGATGCAGGGCGACTCGAGCCTCCCGCTCGGCGACGGCGAAGCACCGCCAGAGCCGACCTGCGGCAGCTCACCCTTCGGCGCATCGCTGGCCGAGGTGCACGTGCTGCTCGTGATCGACAAGTCGGGCAGCATGGCGGAGACGCCCGAGGGCTTTGACGGCGACAAGTGGAGCGCGATGAAGACGTCGCTCGCCACGTCGCTCGCCGAGGTGGACGACAACGTCGGGCTGGGCCTCGCGCTCTATCCGATCGACGGTTGCAGCGTGCCCGCAGGCTCCGACATCGAAGTGTCGGTGCAGCCGAGCGCGCAGGCATTGCCCGACGTGCTCGCGGCGCTCGACGATGCGATGCCCTCGGGAGGCACGCCGACGGCCGCTGCGCTCGCGCGCGCGCACGCCTATTTCACGGACGGCGCGGGCGCAGACCTCACGGGCGACAAGTTCGTGCTGCTCGCAACCGATGGCGGCCCCAACTGCAACGACAGCGCGAGCTGCGAAGCCGCGACGTGCACGGTGAACATCGACGGCATGTGCCCTGCGCAGGTCGCGAATTGCTGCGACCCCGATCAAGCCGGAGAGGGCGCGCAAGCCGGCTGCCTCGATGACGACGCGACGACCGCAGCGATCGCCGCGCTCGCGGCGGACGGCGTCGATACGTTCGTCGTGGGCATTCCCGGCACCGAGACCTACGCCGAATCGCTCGACGCGTTCGCCGAAAGTGGCGGACGACCCAGCTCGAGCGACTCGCCGCGCTACTTTGCGGTCAGCGCATCGGGCGACGGCGCCTCGGGCCTGACCAGCGTGCTGCGCGCGATCACCGGCAGCCTGATCACCTCGTGCCGTCTGCAGCTCGACAGCGATCCACCGGACCTGCGCAAGCTCAACGTAGAGGTCGACGGTACGGTCGTCACGCAAGGCGACGACGGCTGGGCGCTCGACACCAGCACCTCGCCGCCGACGGTCGAGCTGCTCGGCGAGAGCTGCGACCGTATCGAGCAAAACGGCGTCGAGAACGTCACCGTGTTGTTCGGCTGTCCGACGATCCTCGATTGAGCGCTTACTCGAGCGCGGCCTGCGCGGCCTTTGCCTTCGCGGCGGACGTCGTGGCCGCCGCCTGTTGCATCCACGTGCGGAGCCTTTCGATATCGCGCGGCACCGTGCGCGACGCGGCGAACATGCAGCCGGCCAGCAGCAGGTTCAAGACCGGCACGATGTACATGGCTTCGCGCAGACCGACGCCCTTGAACGGCTCGAGCGCGGGACCTGCGGTTGCGGTGACACCGGCTGCCAGTGCGGCAGCTTGCGTGTAGTGGTCGCTCATCTGGCCCATCACGATCGGGCCGAGCGATGCGCCGAGCAGATACATCGCGCAGAAGTACGTGGCCATCGCGATGCCGCGCAGCGAGGGCTCGACCAGATCCTGAATCGTCGAATAGGTGGTCGAGTAATAGACGTACATAGCCGCGACGCCGAGCGCCATCGGTATGGAGAAGCCCATCGGGTTGCCCGGGCCGGCATCGACCGCGAAGTAGGTGAGCGGCGCGGCGACGAAGAACATCACCGCAGACAGCAGCATGCGTCCACCCGGCCAGCGCTTGGTGAGGTAGTCGGCGAGCACGCCGCCGAAGATCAATCCCGGGATGCCGGAGAAGCCATAGACCACCATCGAGTAGTAGCCGGCCTCCGCGATATCGACCTTGTGGTAGCGGATCATCAGCGGCGCGATGAACGAGCCGATCGCGTACATGTTGAAGTTGTGCAACGCGCCCGAGATCACGATCGGCCACATGCTCGGGATCGCCAGCACGAGCTTGATCGGTGAGCCGGGCCGCGTGATCGCGCCGACGTCGTGTATTTCGGTGGCGCCGCGCTTGGGCTCGGGCATCCACAGGTGGGCCGCGATCGCGCACAAGACGCCGGGGATGGCCGCGAGGAAGAAGGCCATCTGCCAGCCGTACTCCTTTGCGATGTAGCCGCCGACCAGGAAGCTGAGCGCGATGCCGATCGGCAAGCCCAGCATGAACACCGACAGCGCGTTCGAGCGCTTGTGCGCGGGGAACAGATCGCCGATCAACGACGAGGCCGCGGGCGCGCACGACGCTTCGCCCAAGCCCACGCCCAAGCGCACCACGAACAGCTGCGCGAAGGTCGTGCACAAGCCCGAGGCCGCAGTCAGCGCGCTCCACACCAAGACGCCCACGCTGAGGATCTTCGTGCGGCTGAGCTTGTCCGCGAGCCGGCCGAGCGGCAGGCCGACGATCGCGTAAATCAGCGTGAACGCAGTGCCGAGCGTGCCGAGCGCGGTATCGCTGAGCTGCCACTCCTTGCGGATCTGCTCACCGACCGCGCCGAGGATCTGGCGGTCGAAGAAGTTCATCATGTTGATCGCGAACAGAATCGCGAGCGCCACGCCGGTGCGGTTCTTCATCGAAAAGGTCCCCTGCTCGCCACGAGTGGGCGGAGAGGACCCGCTAACACACCTCGCCTAGGGGCGTCACGGGTCCAGCGAGGGTCTAGCCCACCGGTCGTCTCGAGCCTCTCCGCCGAGCGTCCCGCGTTGGTTACGGATTATCCTTTGAGCGCGGCTTAGGCAGGCGGGCAGCTCGCCGACCGTGAACGATCGCGCCCTGCACCTTGCCGTAGACGAGCTCCTTGTCCTCGCGCACCGCGCGCAACATGAGACCACCGCGGCTCATGTCGCCACGGCCCACGAAGTCGAGTGGGAAGAACAGCCGCTCGCCGAACACCTCGAGCAGCGGCTGCACGTACTTCGCGGACGCCACGCTGCCGAGCAGCACGAAGCGCGCGCGTGCGTCGCTGTGCTTGGCGAGCGCCTGCGCATCGCGCAGCAGCGGCTCGCGGTAGAAGCGATTGTCTACGTCGACTGAAACCGTTCCTAGCGCGCGCAGTTGCTCGGCCGTGATGCGATCGATGTCGCGACACAAGCCCGCGCCGGGCGTGATCACCACCACGCCCGGAAAGCTTTCCGGCACGCGAGCGAACTGCCGCGCGTACGCGAGCTTGCCGCGAAAGTAGAGCGCGCTCAGAAACGCGAACACGTCGCCGATCGTCGCGCCGTGCGTCTGAAGCTGCCGCGCGAGTGGAAACTGCGCGTCGGGGCTCGCGAGCATCGCCGCGCGCTTGCCGCGACAATCCGCCGGCGAGAGCAGGAAGATCGTCTGCTCGAGGGACGATTCGGAATCCACTCGGCCATATAGACTCGCCAACATGCACTTCGGAACCCAAAGAGGCCGGCAGATGGCGCATGTGAAGATCGCTGCGGTTTGGCTCTGCGCGCTGTGGATCTGCAGTTGCAGCTCGAGCGGCGACGGCGATGGCTCCGCGGGCGATGCCTCGGGTACGGGCGGCGCACAAGCGGGTACCGGCGCAGCCGATGCGAGCACGGACGCAGACGGCTCAATCGCAGCCGCCGGTGCCGGTGGTTCTTCCAATCACGAATGCGATGACCCCGCGGACAGCGGTGACGGCGGGGCTCCGCTGCTGCAGTGCAACGCGATCGGCGCAGGCGCGTGCAGCGAGTGCATGGGAGAGAAGTGCTGCGACCTGCTCGAGCTGTGCGCTGTAGACGCGGATTGCGCGTGCATGGCGATGTGCATCGGGAGCTCGAGCCTTACCGGTGTCGACGCTTGTCTCGGCACGTGTGATGTGAGCGGCAGCCCGCCGGGCTTTGCGGATCTCGCTGGCTGCGTCGCAGTCACCTGTCCGGATGGCGACGAGTGCTCAGCCCCGGCCAACTTCATGCCGCCGCCGAGCGCGGAGCCCACCGGCTCGGGCTCGAGCGCGAGCATTGGAAGCGGGAGCCTCGCGGATTGCAGCTTCGAGACGGGCCTCAGCTACGACCCCGACGGCCCCATCCTTCAGCTGCAGAGCGCAGATCAAAGCGTGTGCGTGCGGATCGAACGCCGCAACGACGGCCCGGGCAGTCTCGCCAACACGAGCTGGACTTTGATCAACATGCGCGTCGGCCCGCTCGGCGAGGTCGCGCTGATCGATGAGCCTTCCGACATCTGCTGGTACTCGAGCCACCACAACTTCAACGACTGGATGCACGCGTGGAGCGGCAGTCGTCGCTACGATCTGAAAATGGCGCGCGCGAACCACGGCATCGCGCCCACGTATGCGCTCCACGTGTTTGCGCAGGGACCGCTCGACGCCGCAGCCTGCGCACCGACGGCTGATGGCGCGTGTCCGATCGGAAACGAGATCGAGCTGTTCGCGGTCAACCCGTGAGGCTCTCTCAATGGCTCGCGCTTCTGGCATGGGCCAGCGCCTGTGACTCGGGATCGACGCCGGCGGATCACGCGCGCGAGACGGCGTGTATGGATGCCGAGCAACGCCTTGGTCATCGCGTGTGCGTGCATGCGATCGCGGATCGCTCGACCTGGGAAGAAATCGCGTTCGCGACGGCCGCGGTCGATCAAGCGCGCGCCACGACGTATCTCGTGCCTGCGCGCGACGCCGCCCGCATTCCAGTGGTGTTCGTCGACGCGAGCGCCTTCGAGATGCCCGAGCAGTCGTTGCACTACCAGTTCCTCACCGAGTCGTTCGATGACTTCGCGCTGCTCAGCTACGAGGAGTACTTAGAGCTCGTCCTCGATCCTGAGCGGCGTGAATGGTTCGGTGGCAGCCTGACCGAATTCGTCGCGCCCGGGCGCGATCCGATCTTCGGATTCACGGTCGCCGATCAGGGCACCGTTGCCGGCACCACGATCCGTTGCGAGCAGTTCCGCGCGGTGTACGCGACGCTGTCAGAGCGGGTCGCGATCGGCGAGCTCGCCGTTGTGCCTGGCAACGCCTTGCAACGCGAGACGCTCGAGAGCTGTGAGCTCCCTGTCCACGATCCGGCGACCGCGCTCGACTACGAGCCGTACACGCGCGCCAAGCGCTGCGGGACCGTGCGGCGCTACACGGCGGCCGAGCTGATCAC
>JAYUYY010000806.1:0-3616 GCA_043752225.1 Sandaracinaceae bacterium
CCTCCGCTCTTACCGACCGACGTTTGGCCGATCGCGGGCGCTGCAACCGACTTCGATGCGCTGCTGCTCGCGGGCAGCAAGATGCACCCGACGCAGCTCGCGGTAGCGCGCGTCGAAGCGGACCAGATCCGCGTCGAGCTGCTCGATCCAACGCGCAACACGGCCGAGCCGATCGCGCTCGGCGAGGTCGCAGGCCGGCAGCCGTGGACCACGACGTTTCGCGATCCGCAGCGCGCGGGCAACACCGGACCGCTCGTGCTCGCGTTCGGCAGCGAGAGCGCGCTCACGCTCGTGCAGGTCGATCGCGATGCGATCGGTACGCCTTCCGTGAAGAAGCTCGCGCGCGCGGCGCTGCCGCTGGGTGAGCCGCTGACTCCAGAAGATCCACACGGCGATCGCGTGCGCCTGGTGCGCGGTCAGACGAGCCTGGCGCTGCTGGCGCGCACCAGCGATGGCGAGCTAGTCGCGATCGTGTGCGTGAGCGAACGCTGCGAGCAGCGCTCGATCGCGCGCGACGTTGCGAGCTTCGATGGTGCGTTCGTTGCTACCGACGTCACCGCGCGCTCGCGCGAGCTGCTCATGCTGGCGTGGAGCGGCGTGCGCGATCCGTCGGTGCTGGTCACGAGCTTGGAGCACCGCGGCCCGATGACGAAGCCGCGCGTGGTAGCCGGGTGCTGGGATCCCGCGGCGGGTTTGTGTGGCGCGCCGACGCTGGCCGCGCTCGATGCGCGCGTGGTGCTCGCCAGCCGCGAGGGCGGCGACCTACGCGCGATCGAATCGCTCGATGCCGGCGCGAGCTGGCACGCGCTTGCGAGCTTGAGCGCTCGCGTGCCCGCGACGTTGGATCCCTCGCAGCCGATGGACCAACACCGCTTGCGCAAAGGCCTCGAAAAATAGTGCTCTTTCATCGGGGGAACGTCGCCGTTCCCCCGACCCGCCGGCAAAGCCCAGTCCACACGAGAGCGGGCCCCACCCCTTTACGCGGTTCGCTTCGCTCACCGGCCGATGCGCGGTGATTGCGGCGAGCTGCCGAGAGCTGCGGGCCGCGTGGTCGACCCCGCTTGGCGCGGTAGCCGCGGTGCTTGCTCGAGCTCACGCTGATCGCCCCACTCATCGTCTTGCTGCGCGCGCGCGTCTTCGTCGTCCGACTCCGGCAGCGTGTTGGGATCGATCGTTGGGTCGCTGCCGCCCGCGCCCCAAAGCGCATCCGCGCCCATGTGTGGCAGCGGACCGACGTCGCCCGGCACGATGCGCGGTTCGGGAATGCCGCCCTCCGGCACGAACTTGAACGCAGCGAGCTCCGCCAAGCCGAAGCGCGACGACTCCGGGCCGAGCGCGCCGCGCTCTCTCAAGCGCACGATCAACTTGCGCATGCGCTCGAGCCAGGAGGTTGGCACCTCGCCGTGCTCGTAGTG
Source organism: Sandaracinaceae bacterium (assembly GCA_043752225.1). Taxonomy (GTDB): domain Bacteria; phylum Myxococcota_A; class Polyangia; order Polyangiales; family JAFGIB01; genus JAYUYY01. The sequence goes on from JAYUYY010000806.1 coordinate 1,416, forward strand.
CACGTGATAGCGCTTGGGCGCGGGCAAAATCGTCGCGAGGTACGCGCCTTCTGCTGGTGAGAGCTGCGCCGGCAAGCGCCCGAAGTAGTGCCGCGCCGCGTCGCGAATGCCATACACGCTCGGGCCGTACTCGATCACGTTCAGGTACAGCTCGATGATGTCGCTCTTATCCATCACGCGCTCAATCCACCACGTGAGCAGCACTTCTTGGATCTTGCGCGCGAGCGTTTTTTCGCGGTGCAGGAACACGTTCTTCACGAGCTGCATCGTGATCGTGCTCGCGCCCACCACGTAGCGCCCTTCCTGCAAGTTGCGCGCGAGCGCGTTGCGGATGTGCAACAGCGAAAAACCGCGATGACCGTAGAAGCCCGCGTCTTCGTGCGCGAGCACCGCGTGCACGAAGAACGGGCTGATGTCTCCCAAGTACGTCCACGCGGGCGTTCCAGGGCCCGTCTCCATCTCGAACAGCGTTCCATCCGGCTCGAGCACTTGGTGCACGAACGGCTGATCGAAGCGACGCAGGTCTGCCATCGCGGGTACGGTCACGAAGTCACAGCGATCGTTGATGTCGACGTCGAGCACGGTGCTCGCCAGTTCGTGAGAGCTCACCTTGAGCGTGATCGAGCCGCCGATGCTGCCTTGAAAGGTTGCGAGCGCGAGGTCGCCGAGCAAGTCCGCAGGGATCGAGTGCACCGCATCGTTGCAGCGCGTGCTCGGCAGCTTCGCGACCAGAACGATCGCGTAGCTCGGCGGCGCCCACGTGACGCTTCCCGAAAGCGATGCACGTGACTTCCCGATGCTCACCTCGCTCTGCTCGATCTCGAGCCTGCGCTGCGCAGGCACGAACGAGCCGCGGCCACCGGCGACGATATCGATGCCGCGCACCGGCACCGCCGCGAGCCGCGGCGAGCTCAGGCCGACTCCGGAGAGCTTCACCTCGCCCGCGAGCACGATCTTGTCCGCAGACTCTGCGGTGAGCCGCAAGCTGGCTTCGACGCGTGCATTCTCGGGCTCGTGCCACGGCACCGCGGGCAAGAGCGGCGCGACGACGCTGAGCGGTAGCGCGCGCACATCGACCGTGCCCTCGGCGCGCAGCTGCGCAGGCCACACGCGCAGATCCCAACCGACAGCGCCGCCTTGCTCGCCTTGGCCTTTGCCCGTGAGCCCGATCGACGAGTCGACCTCGAGCTTCGCGCTCGCCGCGAGGTCGGTGAGCACGGCGCTGCCATCGGCGCGCAGCACGCGGCCGCGCTTGAGCTCGAGGCGCGCGCCTTTCGAGAAGCGATCGAGCAGGCTTGCAGCTTTGCTGGTTTGCGTCGGCTGCGTGGGCAGCGTCTTTTGCGCGCTGGGAGCGGGCGCGAGCGCGCGCACGCAGCGCGCATAGAGCGCGCGCTCGGGCGCGATCTCGCCTTCCGGCGGCAAACGCAGCGTGGCTTCGATCACTTCGGCGCCGCTCAACGCAAGGCCATTTTCACCGCGCTCCGCGCGCACGTGCAAGTCCGAGAGCTCGATGCTCGTGCCGCCGAGCGCGACACGCTTGCTGCTGAGATCGAAGCTGCTCTTTCCGTTCGTGCGCTGGCTCGAGACGCGCGCGTTGTCGACATGCGCAAGCGTGCCGTGCTCATCCGCAACGTCGACGACGAGCCCCTCGACGCTCAGCACGAAACGGTCGCTGCTGGCTTGACTGCCAGTTGACTCGGCCGTCTCGCCCTGCGAGCGCGCGCGCAATTTCTCTCGCACCGCGCGCGTCTGCGCGTCGTGCAGTGGGACGTTGATCTTCGCGCCGCGCACGCGGACCTCGCGCACTGCGCTGCGACCGGAGAGCAAGAGCATCCATGGATTCGCATCCACCTCGATCGATTCTATCGCCGCCGTCGGCCCTTTGTGCGTCGAGTGATCGCCGATGCGCACGCCGTGCAACGACACGCCGCCGAACCCGAGCGAAGCGCTCTCGATCACCGTCGCGAGACCGGTCGCGCGGAGAACGCGCTCGGACACCGCGTCGCGCACGAAGCCAGGCGCGGTAAACAGCGCGAACGCGCCCGCCCCAACGACGATCGGCGCTGCGATCAAGCTCCGCCTTACGGTGCGACTAAGTTCCAAAAGGTCGTCCGGAGCGCGGCGTCAAAAAGCAACGCCGTGCGCGGATTATGCCCAAGTCCCCTCGAAAACAAACCCCTGCCCGTTCGCGCCCGATTTGG
>JAYUYY010000807.1:0-9069 GCA_043752225.1 Sandaracinaceae bacterium
AGATGGCGAATATCGCTATTTCTCGGTCCGTGCCGTTCCGGTGTTCGCGCGTGGCGGAACGATCCGCGAGCTCGCGAAATCGCCGCTCGCCTTCGCGCAACGACTGCTCGGTCAGCTTGCGCTGCGTGATGTCTGTATGAATGCTGGCCCACTCGCGGATCGTTCCGCCACGCGCGAACACCGGAACGGCACGGACCGAGAAATAGCGATATTCGCCATCTTGGCGACGCAGCCGGTGCTCGTACTCGCAGGGGCCGCGCGCGGCGACCGCACGCTCCCAGAGCTCGAGATCCCGCGCGCGGTCGTCCGGATGCACCGCATCGTGCCAACCGGAGCGCTGGTACTGCGCCGAAGGCGCAAGCGAGGACCAATGGCTCGCTGCTCAGTAATTTAGTCCAAAATGGCTATATTGGTCATGACCTAACGATGCTCGAATTCACCTGTATGTGGACCGCTACACAGGTGTAGCTCTCGCGCTCTGTTATTTGAACAGCTTGCCCTCGAGTAGATCGATGAAGCCCTGCGTCGCGGCTTCGGAGTGTGGGCCGCCGACGGTGGTGTTGTGCACGGAGAGGCCGATCAGCGCGGCGATCATGATCGCGAGGACGCGCTCGGCTTTGTCGGCTGCGATCTCGTTCTCGCGCACGCCCTTCCCGACCACCTCGAGCACGACGTTGAAGAAGGATCCGGGACTCGCGAGCAGACCGCGCGCGATTGCGGGATGGCGCTGCATCTCGATCGGGATCGTGGACAGGAACGTGCTCGACGCGACGTTGCGACGCTCGGCGCTCATCATCTCACGCACCATCTCGGCGAGCGCGGCGCGCGCCGAGGGCTGCGCCGCGACGATCTCGCGCACGCGCGGAATGAGCTCGTCGATCGTCTCGCTCACAGCCGCCAGATAGAGATCGGTCTTCGAGTCGAAGTATTGGTAGATCGCCGCAGCGGTGACGCCCGCTGCAGCCGCGACATCGCGGTTGGTGGCGCGCTCGAAGCCCACGCGCACGAAGCACGCTCGCGCGGCGACGAGAATGCTCGCTCGCGTTTGCGCGCTGGTGTTGCCGGGCGGTCGCCCGATCCGCGGCCGCGCGCGACTCGGCCTTTTCTTCGCGCCCGCGCGCTGGGCTCGCGCTGCCTTCTTCACACGCCGCAGCCTAGCAAGCGCGTGCTCGGGCCGATAGCGATGCGCAGCTGCGAACCCATTTGACAGCGCCGCGCCACACGTTTACGAGAAACTAATCCGATGATTAGTTACCGGGAGCCGCGCATGTCAATCGCTCAGTCAGCTCAACGCCACGTCGTTCTGTGCATCGCATGCATCGCGTGTATTGCATGCTCGGATTCCAAGCAGCCGAACGCTGCCGCAGGCGCGGCCGGCACCGAAGCGGTCGCGGGCAGCGCGGGCATCGCGGCTACGACCGCAGGTGTGAACGGCATGAGCACGGCCGGAAGCAGCGGCGTGGGCGTGGCGGGAACAGGCATCACTGCGGGCAGCGGCGGCGTCGCGGGGACGAGCACGCCGGCCGATAGCGGTTTGCCGAGCGGCGGCGACGGTGGCGTCACGAACGACGGCGACAGTGCGGTCGCAAACGATGGCGGCGAAGAGCCGAACGGCAGCGGTCCCGGCGATTGGGTGGCCGGCGACTATCCCGACGACGTTCACGCGCAGACCTATCTCGAGATCAGCGATGTGCCGGGCCAGATGGGCAACGTGCGGCAATATAAAGTGCACGTGCCGGCGAGCTACGACCCGGAAGTCCCGATGCCGCTCGTGTTTTGCTTTCACGGACTCGGACAGAACGCTGTGATGTTCTGCGTCGACGGCACCGGCATGCTCGCAAAGTCGGATGCCGAGGACTTCATCCTCGTGATGCCGAACGGCTTTCAGAACAGCTGGAACGGCGGCACCTGCTGCGGTGGCGCCGCCACGAGCAAACTCGACGAAGTGGCGCTCGTGCGCGCGATCTTCGAGGAGGTGAAGAGCCACCTCAACGTCGACCTGTCGCGCGTCTATGCGCTCGGCCTATCGAACGGCGCATACATGAGCTATCGCCTCGCGTGCGACGCCTCGGACTTCATCGTCGCGGTCGCGCCGGGCGCGGGCGCGATCGGGATGGACGACATCGGCGGCGGCACGAATCCCGATGGCGACTTCGAAGAGTGCAAACCAACGCATCCTGTGTCGGTGCTCGATCTGCACGGTACTGCTGACGGCCTGATCCCCTACTCGACCCAGCGCCCGACGCTCGAGCGCATCGCGATGGAGAATGGCTGCAACCTCACCACGCACGCGGCGACGCAACCCAGCAGCGTCGGCGACACGACGTGCGTTAGCTACGACGGTTGTCCGAGCGGCGTCGACGTCACGGGCTGCACGGTCATGGGCGGCGGCCATGTGTGGTTCGGCGACGCGAGCTGCGGCACCGGAGCAGGACCGGTCGGCTGCGGCTTCGTCGGCGCCAACAGCACCTCGCTCGTCAACACCGACGCGGCGTGGGGCTTCTTCAAAGCCCACGCGCGCTGAATCAACGAGCGTCGGTGCCGAGCTCGTGCTGTCGAAACGCGGTCGGCGTCATGCCGGTCCAGCGCTTGAACGCGCGGTGAAACGCGGTCGTGTCCGAGAAGCCCATCGCGTACCCGGCTTCTTGAATCGTGCTGCGGCTGTCGAGCAGCAGACGCTTTGCGACGATCGCGCAGGCCTCGTTCGAGATCGCGTTGTACGTCTTGGCTTCGTCGGCCAGGCGCCGACGCAGCGAGCGCGCGCTGAGCCCGAGAGTCTGTGCCACCGTGCTCATATCGGTCTGATGCGGTGACTGCTCTTGCACGAGGACATCTCGCACGCGCAGCGCGTACGACGTGCCTTCGGTGATCTGCAAGACCCGCCGTTCCACGACCGAGCGCAACGCGTTTTGTAGGTCGTCATCTTTGTAGGGCGACTGAGTGTTCATCAACGCGCTGTCGAAGCTCATGCCGGTGAACGGTTGATCGAAGCGCTCGGTGTGCTCGAACACGCGCGTGTATTCCTTCGCATAGGCCGGTGCGGGATACGCGAAGCTCACGCGTTCGATCTGAGCGCGCGGGTTGAAGAGCTGAACCAGCCGCAGCAAACCGATCATGGTCATCTCGGCGACGAAGCGCTGCGTGAGCGGCGATTCAGCGGGGAGGCTCAAGCAGCGCACTGTCACCTTGCCCTCGCGTTCGATCAGCTCGTAGCCGAGATGGTCGCTGAGCAGCTGCTGAAACTGAGCGAGCAGCTCGAACGCCTGCCGCAAGGTCGAAGCGTGATTGACCAGATGCGAGATCGGCGGCAGCGCGCTGGACTCCAGCCGCTCGCCCCAATGCAGCCCGAGCGCCGGATCGCCCGTGAGCTCAATCGCCAGCTCACACAGCCGGTACACCAACCAGCGCGGTAGCCGAGCTTCCGCGGAATCCAACTGCTCGGGATCGAGCTTGGCCGCGCTGAGCAGCTTGAGCTGCGACACGCCCGCCAGCTCGACGGTGTGCAACAAACCTCTCACGACTCGAACGGAGACCGAGCCGTTCGGGCTCGGCGATGCGACCGGTGCGCGGAGCGTCATGCCACCGTAGGTGGCACCCTCCGCGCTACACGGCTCACTGCAAGCTGCCGCTCACTGCCCTTCGGGCAGGATGTACCAAGGCATCACCACGAACATCTCATCTTCGGTCGTCGGACCGGGCGTGATGGGACACGCATCGCAGATTCCGTCGCCCGCTCCGGCGTTGGAGTCACAAGTCGCGTGGTCGGTGGCGCCGTTGCACGCCGAGCCGATCTTGCCCGCAACGCATGCGACCGGCGTGCACAGCGTGCGATCGGGCAAGCGCGAGTAGCGAGTCACGGTCTCGGGGTCCGGCCCGCCGAGCGCATCCACGCCGTTGTTGTACGTCGCGCAAGCGCGCAGCGTGCGCGACGCGTCGGTCGCGCCGTCGAACACGATGCCTGGGTCGTACTCTTTGTAGAGCGGATCCGAGTACAGGAAGTTTTCGTAGATCATCGCGCCGCTCGGATCGGTGACCCAAAAGCGCTTGCCGCGCTTGTGCATATGCGTGGTCAGGCGGATCAGCTCGGCGCCGAGCGGTGCGATGTGATTCGCGCACACCGTCTTCTCGGTGAACGGCGGCGTGCCCGCTGGAAGCTGCACGTTCGCGTAGTCGATGCGTTGCTCAAGACGGCGGACGCGATCGGTTGCAAAGAAAATGTTCAGCCGCGTCTGCAGCGTCGCCTCTTCCGAGGTCACGTTGAAGCCATGCACGTCGTGATAGAGGAAGCCCTTGATCGGCAGCTCGCGGTATACGCCTTCGCGCGGCGGCAAGTACTGCTGCGCCGCTTGCACGTTCTCGATCAACCCTGCGCCGAGCAGGTCCTTGGCGCCGAACACGAGCGGTCCGAACCCGAAACAGCCGAGCGTGTCGACCTTCGCAGAGGCGCAGACTCCGGTTTCGCCGCATGAGCTCGCCACGAGCGGATCGCACGCCTCGCCGTTGCGCTCGCCTGCACACGTCCACGCGCCGAACGCGGGATTGGTCGCCCAAGTGCTATCGATGCCAGGGTTCGAGATCACGTAGTGATGGCTGCCGGGGTCTTGGCGTAAGCGCGAGCCGTTCGCGTAGAACATCGTGCCGTCGGGACTCTTCAGCTCCGCGGGGATCACGTTCGTTAGATCGTAGTAAGTCGCGACGCAGAACTCGCGCTCGGCACCGGCCGCGAGCTCCCATGGCGGTGATCGAAACTGAATGCCCTCGCTCGCCAGCGGCGGCTCGAGCGGCGCGACCCTGATCGGATCGGCGCTCGGCAAGCACGCGTTCAAGCCGCGCGCGATCGAGTCCGTGCTTCCGAACTGCGTCGGGTCGCCCACCGATCCTGTTTCCGGTGCGCCGCCGAGGATCCACAGCCGCACCGCCTCGAGCTCGTCTTCGCTGAGCGCCGGAAGGCCGAACGGCATCGGGCTGTTCGAGATCTCAACGCTGCCGGGACGTGTGGCCGCTGCGAGCTTCAGATACAGATAGCTCTCCTGCGGCGCGCTCGGCTGAATGCGCATCTGCGCAGAGCCTTGCGCCTTCACTTGGAAGAGGCTCGCGTACGACGCGCCTGCGCGCAGATCGAGCCCGCCTTGCAACGCGCTGCCGTGACAGCTGTCCGCCGTGCAGCCGTGCTTCTCGAACACCGCGATCTGGATCGCGTCATACGTGTTGTCGACGTCCGCGCATCCGCCCGCGCCCGCATCCACATCGGTCATACCCGCGGTACCACCGGAGCCCGCGGGCACGCCGCCCGAGCCCGCGTTCGGAACGCTGCCCGCGCTGCCTCCGCTCACAGTGGGTGCGGGAGCCATCATCCCAGCGGCACCCGGAGTAGCGGCTGCACCCGCTATCGCGTCGGGGCTCCAGATGTTTTCTTTGGGCTCGGCGGACGTGCAGCCCGCTGCGATCGCGAGCACGACGATCGCTGACGCACGATGGATGGCGGGAGAACGCGACATGGGAGACAGCTCCTGCGTTGAACGGTTCACGCAGCGTCTATCGCCCGGTCATGCCCCCAACCATGGCTGCTCGCGGCCAACCACTACCCCGCGATGGCCGCGTTCTCTACGTCGAGCGATGAGCCGTCACTTGACGATCGTCTTTTCAAAGTCGATTTGGCCGAGGTCGTCGATGAACTGGCCGATCAACGTGTCCCCCTCGACGACCACGTAGAAGAACCCGAGCTTGTCCGACGCGAAGTACACGGGATTCGCACCCAGCACGCCGCGCGTCTTCGCGCCCGCTCCGCTCACCACCACGTCGGTTCCCATGCACAAGCTTTCGTCCAGCCACTGGCGATTGTGATCGTGCCCGGTAAGCAGCATGTCGACCTGGCCGCAGACATGCGGTCTCGACGAACTGCGCGATCTCCGTACCAAGATCAAAGTCGAGGTACGCGTACGCGCCCGCATTGCATTTTCCACTTGCTCGAGCGCTCGGTGTAGCCGATCTCGAAAGGCACGGCCGACGGGTTGTAACCGAAGCCGGGAAGCACGCCCACGTCGTGATTTTCGAGCACCGCGTAGAACGGTAAGTCCAGGTCTGCGTAGGGCTGCTCGAACTTGCTCTGCCACTGCGGATCCTCGAGGCCGGTCGGCCCGCTTTCGTAGATGTTGTCGCCGAGCAGCACGACGAAGTCGCAGCCATCCCGCTCGCACTTGTCACGCATCGCCGCAGCGACGCGCGCCTGCTCCGGCGCGCCTGTGCCCGTGTCGCCGATCGCGATGAAACGCACGACCGGCCCTGCTTCTTGGGTGACGTGCATGCCAGTCGCGTCCTCTGCAATGGTGATCGAGTCGAGCGGCGCACGCGGTTGTTCCGGTGACCCAGCATCCGTTGGCTCCGGCGGCGCGGGCGGCGCGGGCGGCACAAAGCCTGTGCCTCCGCTCGCCACCATGCCGCCAGCTGGCGGTGGTACGACCGGTGGTGCGTTAGGTCGGACCGAGCTCGAGCCTGCGGCGCTGCACCGAGAGGTCGCGCGCTATCGGTCTCAGCGCGCGTTATGCGAGGGTCGTTACGCCGAAGCGTACGCGGCGATGAAGCAAGTCCGCGCTCTGCGCGCGCCGCTCGCCGTGGATCTGGCAGATGCCCAGTTCAGCACGCAGCTCCTGTGGCTCAAGCGCGACCTCGGCGAGCTCGCCGCGATCGCGCGTAGCCAGCTCGCCTACGCCTCGCTGCTCGACGAAGCGCAGCTCGACCGAGAGCGCGCGCGGACACTGCGCACGCAGGCCCTTGCGTCCGCCGAACGCATCGGCATGCGCGGTCTCACGCGCGCAGACTGAGCGCTCGAACGCTCGCTCGAGCCTCAGACGCCGCGCTGCACCCGTTTTGCCGCGCCGCCGGCCTTACGCCGTCATATCGAACAGCAGGATCTCGCCCTTCGAGTCCGACCTCACAGTCAGCGCTTCCTCACCGTCGATCGCGACCCCATCGCCCGCGCCGAGCGCATGCCCATTCACGTTCGCTGCGCCGGTCACGACGTGCAGCCAGCCCTTACGCCCACGCGCGATCGTGTGCTCCACCGATTGCGCGCCTTCGACGACGCTCGCGTACATCCGCACGTCTTGCTGCACGCGCACCGATCCCTCGGCACCATCCGGCGAAGCGACCAGCAAAAGCTTGCCGCGCTTGTCCTGCTCGCTGAAGAACTTCTCTTCATAGCCCGACGGCAAGCCCGCCTGCTTCGGCTGAATCCAGATCTGTAAGAAGTGCACAGGCTCAGTCTTCGAGGCGTTGAACTCCGAGTGCTTCACACCCGGTCCCGCGCTCATGCGTTGAACATCGCCCGGCTTGATCACCGAACCGTTGCCCATGCTGTCCTTGTGTGCGAGCGCACCTTCGATCACGTACGAGATGATCTCCATGTCGCGATGCCCATGCGGCGGAAACCCACCACCGCCCGCGACCCGGTCGTCATTGATCACGCGCAGCGGACCAAAGCCCATGTGCTGCGGGTCGTAGTAGTCCGCGAACGAGAACGTGTGGTGCGAGTCGAGCCAACCATGGTTCGCATGGCCACGCTCATCTGCTTTGCGAATCGTAAGCATTGGCTTTGCCCTTCTCCTTGTGCGTGCTCCGCGACAAGCAAGATGCGGCCGCCTCGACGCCTAGGGTAGCCGACGATCGCGAACCACACTGTTCTGCCTCGGAGAACAATCCTCGCGGCGAGGTTCTGAGCACGCGCGTCATGCCGCGACGAGCGTTGCCGGCTTCTGCGGCCTGCGCGATGGGATCAAAGTGTCGAGCCAACCCGCTCCAATGCGCCTTCGCGGCGCGCGCGTGGCCTTCGCAGCGAGCACAGGCAGCTGGATTCGACGCACGTGCGGCGCGTCGAGAAACTCACGCAGCTTCATCGCGAGGTCTTCGGTGTGGTCGTGGTGCAAGTAGTGCCCGCCGCCTGCAAAGCGCTCGAATCCCACGCCATCGACCTCGCGCGCGAACGCGAGCGCGTCCTCGATGGGAATGATCGCGTCGTTATCGCCCCAGAACAGCGTCATCGCTGGGAGCGTTTTGATCTCGTGCGCGCGATTCAGGAAGTGTCGGCTCTGGCCGCGCCAGCCAATGACGTCCTGGACGGTGCGTGCAAACGCACGTGCGGAGCCGGCCTCAGCGTTCATCAAGCTCAGCTCGTGGATGTCCTGCACCGGCAAACACTTGCCAGCCGAGCGCAACGTCAATCGCGTGCCCGCCGCCATGAACGGTTGACCGAAGCGCTCGACGACGCCTGGCAGTGCTGCCATCCGCAACCAAAAGGTGATGCGCGGTCCGATACCACCCGAAGCGACAAGGCCGAGCCGCCGAATCGTCAGCTTGGGCTCGAGCAACATCATCTGCGCCACACCGCCACCAAACGAGTGCCCGACGATGTCGACCTCGCTCAGACCGAGGTCCTCCAGCCAGCGCGCGATCACGTGCGCATGCCAATCAAGCTGGTAGCTCGCATCCGGGCGCTCAGAAAAGCCACAGCCGGGCGCATCCGGCATCAGCACGCGGCGATTGCCCGCAAGCAGCGGCGCCATGCGCTTCCACGTCAGGTGTGAGTCATTTAGGCCGTGCAAGAGCACGAGTGGAATCGCACCGGTGGTGGCACCGCACTCTGCCCAATTCAGGCGGATTCCATCGACAACTGCTGAATGACGAGTACCCATGCTGCGAACTAGATGCATAGCTCGTGCCGAAACCGTTACTGCAGCGCAAGAATCAGCGATCGAGGCGCTCGCGCGTGAGATGACGTTCAGCGTTGAGCAGTCCCTTCTCGAGCACAAAGTTAGCGAGGAGGTTTGCGACGAGCTTGGCGCCCGGCTCCTTGAGGTGCCCGTCGTCGTAAAAATTCTCCAGCGTCTTGGGCACTTTCGGCTCGAGGTCGAGGCACGCGATCTCCATCTCGGCGCAGAATTTCAGCAGCTCTGTGTTCATGATGCGAAGAGCCTGTGCCATCGCTTGGTGCGCATAGAAGCTCTGCGTTGGGCAGGCAAAGCAGGTGTAGCCGCCCCACAACGCTCGCTCTTCGGCCTTGCTCATGTCGTCGTG
>JAYUYY010000808.1:0-9055 GCA_043752225.1 Sandaracinaceae bacterium
GAGCTCGCAGGGGCGCACCTCGACGTGAGCTTGCCCGGTCGCGGTCGTCCCGTGGGCCGGCTGCATCCGCTCACGCGCGTCAAGCACGAGCTGCTCGACGTGTTCGGCTCGATGGGCTTCGACATCGCCGACGGCCCCGAGGTCGATCTCTACGAGCACAACTTCGATCGCCTGGGCTTCCCGCCCGATCACCCTGCGACCGATATGCAGGACACGTTCTTCGCATCGCTCGTCGGTGCCGACGCTTCGACTGCCAAGCTCTCGCGCCCGATCGTGTTGCGCACGCATACGTCGACCGTGCAGGTCCGCGAGATGATGCGTCGCCCGCCGCCGCTCGCGGTCGTCTCGGCGGGCGCGACGTTTCGCCGCGACGACGATGCGACGCACTCGCCGATGTTCATGCAGGTCGAAGGCTTCATGGTCGATCGCGGCGTGAGCTTCGCGAACCTGAAGGGCGTGCTCACGCACTTCTTGCGCCGCGTGTTCGGCCAAGACGTGCCGGTGCGCTTTCGCCCGAGCTACTTCCCGTTCGTCGAGCCCGGTGGCGAGGTCGATGTCGGCTGCACGTTGTGTCGTCGCTGGGATCCCGCGACCCACGCGACCGCGCCGTGCCGCGTGTGCAAGAACACCGGCTTCATCGAGATCCTCGGCTGCGGGATGATCCACCCCGTTGTGTTCGAGCACGTCGGCTACGACCCCGAGCAGTACACCGGCTTCGCGTTCGGCATGGGCGTCGATCGCGTGGCGATGCTGCGCTACGGCGTGCCGCACTTGAACATGCTCTACGGCAACGACCCGCGCTTCTTGAACCAGCTCTAAGCGGATTGAGGGAACAACGTGCTCGCCTCACACGCATGGCTGCAAGAGCTGACCGGTCTCTCGCTCGATCGCGATGACGTCGCCAAGCGCTTCACCTCCGCTGGCCTCGAGGTCGAGGCGATCCACACGCACGGCGCTGCGCTCGATCACGTCGTGATTGCCGAGGTGCGCGGGGTTCGCCCGCACCCGAGCCGCGACAAGCTCCAGCTCGTGATGGTGTTCGACGGCAGCGGCGAGCGCGAGATCGTGTGCGGCGCGCCTAACGTTCCTGCGCCCGGTCGCCGCGTCGTGCTCGCGCAGATCGGCGCGAAGCTCCCGAACGGCACCGAGATCGCAGAGCGCGCGCTCGGCGGTGTGACCTCGAGCGGCATGCTTTGCGGTGAGACCGAGCTCGGCGTCGGCACCGATGACTCCGGCCTCTTGATCCTGAGCGAAGAGCTGCATGATCGCGCTGCGCCCGGTACGCCGGTCGCTGACGCGCTGCAGCTCCGCGACTTCGTGTACGAGCTCTCGCTGACGCCGAATCGTCCCGACTGTCTCGGTCACGTCGGCCTCGCGCGCGAGCTGTGCGCGCTGCTCGGCAAGCCCTTTGCGCTTCCGGTGCCGAGCGGTACGACACGCGTGATCGACGGCGCATGGAGCGAGCCCGCAGCGTCGCGCTTTCCGCTCGAGACGCTTACCAAGCAAGCCGAAGCTGCCGAGCCGCTCGCGCGACCGATCACGGTCGACCTCCAAGCCCCCGATCGTTGCCCGCGCTACGGCGCCGCGCTCGTCGAGGGCGTCACGATCGGTCCGTCGCCGTTCGCGGTGCGCTACCGCCTGCACGTGCTCGGCTTGCGTGCGATCAACAACGTGGTCGACGCCACCAACCTCGTGCTCTTGCTCTGGGGCCACCCGATCCACGGCTTCGACGCCGATCGCATCCGCGGCTCGCGCATCGTCGTGCGGCTCGCGAGCGCGGGCGAGAAGATGAAGACGCTCGACGGCGTGGAGCGCACTCTCATTTCCGATGATCTCTTGATCTGCGACGGCGAAGGGCCGGTCGCGCTCGCCGGAGTAATGGGCGGCGAAGGCTCGCAGATCGCCGACACCACGCAGCGCGTGCTGATCGAGTGCGCGTACTTTGACCCGCGCACCGTGCGCCGCACCAGCAAGCGCTCCGGCTTGCACACCGACTCGAGCCATCGCTTCGAGCGCGGGGTCGACCCGAGCGCGGTGCGTCACGTGCTCGCCGACGCGGCTGCGCGGATCGCTCAGCTTGGCGGTGGCGTCGTGCGTATGGACGCGCTCGATGTGATCGGCACGCCGATAGTCGCAACGCCGATCGTGCTGCGTAGCGCGCGCATCACCGCGCTGCTCGGCATGCCGATCCCGCAAGACGAGATCGACCGCATCTTGCGCGCGCTTGGCTGCACGCTCACGGAGCACACTGAAGGCTTCAGCGTCACGCCCCCGCTGCATCGCCCCGACCTCGGTCGCGAGGTCGACTTCATCGAAGAGATCGGCCGCATGTTCGGCTACGACCGCTTGCCGACCGAGCTGCCCGCGATCCGCTCCTCGAGCGAAGGCACACCGCCGCGTTTGCAGCTGTTGCGCCTCTTGCGCGAAGCAGCTGCCGCGACCGGCTTGAGCGAGGCAGTCTGCTACGCCTTCGTCTCGCCGACCGATCTCGCGAACGCGCGCGCGCCCCAAGCCGCCGTCACGATCCAGAACCCGATGACCGAGGCCCGCAACGTGATGCGGACTTCGCTCTTGCCGGGCCTCGCGCAGAGCTTACTCGCCGCGCAGAGCACGCAGCAAAAGACCTTCGCGTTGTTCGAGGTCGCGCGCGTGTTCGAGCCGGCGCGCACCGGCCAAGCGATCCCCGAGCTGCCGTACGAGTCGTACAAGCTCGCGTTCCTGCTCTGGGGCCAGCGCCCGACCTGGTACCGCGAGGACGAGGTCTACGACTTCTACGACGCCAAGGCGTGCGTGCTCTCGATCGTGCAGAGCCTCTCCGGCCACACGCCGAGCACCGTCACCGACGCCGCGCTGGCCCACGACGAGCCCGCGCTGCACCCCAAGCGCAGCGCGCGCGTGACGCTCGGCGCGCAGAGCATCGCGGTCGGCGCGATCGGCGAGCTGCATCCCGATGTCGTCGCGTCGCTCGGGCTCAGCGGGCGGCCGGTTTATGTCAGCCTCGACGTGAACGCGCTCGAAGCCACGCTCACGCAGCTCGGTCGACCGAAGGCGCAAGCGTTGCCGCGCTTTCCCGCCGCGACGCGCGACCTCGCAGTCGTCGTCGCCGACGATGTGCCCGCAGGCGATGTGGCGGAAGTGCTCGCGAAGGCTGCGGCTCCATTCGCCGAACGCGTGACGTTGTTCGACATCTATCGCGGCGAGCCCGTGCCCGCGGGCCACAAGAGCCTCGCGCTTCACGTCGTGTATCGCGGCGATGGCGCGACGCTCACCGACAAAGAAGTCGACGCCGCGCACGCTCGCGTTTTGAAAGCCGCCGAGGCCCAGTTCGGCGCCTCGGTACGTCGGTAGCGCGCCGTTAGCGAGTCGGTAGCGCTGCGCTCGCGAGCGCGCTTTCCCCGAATCAGCAAGCCAGCAAAGCCCGTGATCCGGCTCATTGGTAATCCCTTGTAGGTGCGCCAAGTAAGCGGATCTAGACAACTTTTTGGAGTGGCTTGCTTGTGCTCGGCCGGACCCTGTGGTTGCATCTCAGAGCACGCGAGCGGAGGGCGTCGATGACCAAAGCCGAAATCATCGATTGCGTTTACGAGAAGGTGGGCGGCTTCTCGAAGAAGGAATCGGCCGAAGTGGTCGAGGCGGTCTTCGAGACCATGAAGGACACCTTGGCCGAGGGCGACAAGGTCAAGATCTCCGGTTTCGGCAACTTCGTCGTCCGCGAGAAGAAAAAGCGCGTGGGCCGAAACCCCCAAACTGGCGAGCCGATCCCGATAAGCGCGCGCCGGGTTTTGACCTTTAAACCCAGCCAAGTGCTGAAGAACATCCTGAACCCGCTGAAGGCCGCGGCGAAGCGACGCGCGCCCGAGGGTTCTCCTAGCGACGCAGCCGCGGGCGAGTAGGCGTGCCCCACTGGACCGCGAGCGTGCTTCTATGGCGCGAGCGCGCGCGAGCCGCGTGCCTCTAAGCCATGGCGCAAACCCTGCCGGACAAGCTGTTCTTCAAGATCGGAGAGGTCGCCGAGATCATCGGCGTGCGCCCGCACGTGCTCCGGTATTGGGAGAGCGAGCTGCCGGCCCTGCGCCCGATGAAGACTCGCGGCGCCCACCGCGTGTACCGCCGCCGCGACGTCGAGCTGGCGATGCTGGTCAAGCGCCTGCTCCAAGACGAGGGCTTCACCATCTCCGGCGCCAAGAAGCGCCTGCGCGAGCTCGATCGAGACCGCGTCGCGAGCGAGCCCGATCCCCAGGCGAAGCGCGATGTTTCGGTCCGTGCCGACCTGCTGGCGTTGCGCGCAGAGCTCCACTCGCTGCAAGAACAGCTCGACACGCTCTTCCGCAGCGAAGGCATCCACAAGCCGCGCGCGGACATGAAGGCCACCGTGACCGCGGCCGTGGCGAGCACCGTGCCGATGCGCAATCAGCGCGGGTAACGGCGCGAGCGCCGCGCTGTTCCTGCGCGCGTGCGGTCTCGCCGCGTCCTGATTTACGCCCTTGAAAGGGGTTTCGGACCGTGTATGGTCCGCTTCCCCCTTAGCACTGTTTGCCGCTCTATCTGGTCGGGGCGTGGCGCAGCCTGGTTAGCGCACTTGACTGGGGGTCAAGGGGTCGCTGGTTCGAATCCAGTCGCCCCGACCAACTTTTTGAAACCGCGGCGTTCACCCGAACGTCGCGGTTTTGTTTAACTATCGCGCCTCTGATGATGAGCCAGCCCATGAGCCAGCCGCTCCTGCTCCTCACCAACGACGACGGCATC
Source organism: Sandaracinaceae bacterium (assembly GCA_043752225.1). GTDB lineage: Bacteria > Myxococcota_A > Polyangia > Polyangiales > JAFGIB01 > JAYUYY01. The sequence goes on from JAYUYY010000808.1 coordinate 4,747, forward strand.
CACGCCAACGGCTTGCGCGTGCTGCGCGAGGCGTTGGCCCCGCTCGGCGATGTCATCGTGGTCGCGCCCGCCGCCCAGCAGAGCGGCACCAGCCACTCCATTACCATCGACCGCCCGCTGCGCCACGTCGAGCACGGCCCGCACCTGCACTCGATCGACGGCACCCCCGCCGACTGCATCTACCTCGCGCTGTTCGAGAAACGGTTTCTGCCGCGCACGCCCGACCTCGTCGTCTCCGGCATCAACCACGGCTCCAACGTCGGCACGAGCGTCTACTACTCCGGCACCGTCGCCGGCGCGCGCGAAGCTGCGCTGCGCGGCATCCCCGCCGTCGCCTTCTCACACAACGGCGGAGCTGATGCGCCGTTCCTGCTCGAGGCCGTACGCGAGATGACGCGCGCCGTGCTCGATGCCCGCGACCTCGCGAGCAAACCCAAGACCCACGCGCTCCTGCTCAACATCAACTTCCCCAAGGAAGCGCCGCGCGGCGTACGCGTCGCGCGTGTCGGCCGCCAGATCTACGAAGAGCAAGTCATCCCGCGCCGCGACCCCGGCGGTCGCGAATACTTTTGGATCGGCGGCACCGTCATCGACTACGGCGACGTCATCGACTCCGACAAACAGATGGTCGACGAAGGCTTCGTCTCCGTCACCCCGCTCGCGCTCGAGCCCACCCAAGACTCTCACCTCGGCCTCGCCGCGCACGTCGCGGGCAAAGGCGCCGAGGCGCTCTCGCTTTCCTCTACTAACTCCGAGGTTGAGTCATGACCGATTCGCTCGTCGATTTGATCCGCAGCCGCATCCGCGATGTCCCCGACTTCCCCAAGCCCGGCATCATTTTCAAAGACATCACGCCGATGCTTGCCGACCCGCGCGCCTTCAACGCGTGTCTCGAGCTCATGGCAGAGCCCTACCGCAACGTCCCCTTCGACAGCATCGTCGCCATGGAAGCCCGCGGCTTCATCTTCGGCGCCGCGCTCGCCGCGCGCATGCAGAAGGCCTTCGTGCCCGTGCGCAAACCCGGCAAGCTCCCCCACCTCACGCACGAGGTCGAGTACGACCTCGAGTACGGCAAAGACAAAGTGCAGATGCACCGCGACGCAGTCGGCCCCGGCCACCGCGTGCTGCTCGTCGACGACGTGATCGCGACGGGAGGCACCGCGTGGGCGGCCTGTGAGCTCGTGCGCCGGTGCGGCGGTGCCGTGATCGGCGCGGCGTTTCTTATTGAGCTGAGCTTCTTGCCGGGCAGGGCGAGGATTGCACCCGTCGAAGTCAGCTCGGTTCTTGTGTATTGAGGCGGCAGTTACGCGTTTTGTTCTCGTAGCTCAGTTGGATAGAGCAGCGGCTTCCTAAGTATTCTAGAGGGTGTCGGCGCATGACAGGCCAGGGTCGCGCGCGTCTGTTTTTTTGTCGAAAAATCCTGCGTAGAATGCTCGGGTGACCTCGACCCGACCCGACACGTCCCGCCCCCAGGCGCCGCCAAAGAGTAGCCGAAAGAGTAGCCGAGCTCGCCGCGGCGTTACCCTGATCGCGCCTGCTACTGGCCATTCGAATTGGCGCGCTCGCTACCGCGATCCCGACACCGGAAAGCAGAAGTGGATCACCCCCGACGCGCACGCGATGGGCTCGATCGAGTCGCGCGACGCATGGGCCAAGCAGTTCGCGGAATCGATCGGCCGACGCAGAGCGGACCTGCAAGCCGGTGCACCGAAGCGCGTCGGCAAGTCGATCGCGGATGCAATCAAGGCGTACTTCAAAGAGCACGGCGCGGGGCTGCGTCCGCGCACTCTCAAGACCTACGCGGACGGCGCGGACACGTTCCTGGCTTGGACGCAGCGCGAAGGAATCGCGAACACCGCGGAGCTCACACCGGAGCGGCTCTACGCTTTCCGCTCGGCTGTCGCGTCTGTTCCCAAGCGCGGCGTCGTGAAGGGCGGCAAGTCGGGCGAGCGTACCGAGACGCGCGCCAAGCGCTCGCCCAACACGATCAACCGCTACCTGCGCACGATCACGACGATCCTAAACAAGTGGCGCAAAGCCGGCTTAGTGCCGCAGCTGCATAGCGATGACATCAGCGACCGGCTCGAGCGCTTCAAGGGCGAGCGAGACGAGATCGATTTCCTCACCGGCAAGCAGTGCAAGGCGCTTCTCGTTGCGTGCCTGAAGCACGACGCCGACGCCGTCAGGCAAGCACGACCCATCGCACCGTTTACCGCCGCTCTGCTGCTCGGCGGCTTTCGTGCGGGCGAAGCGCTTGGCCTGCAGTGGCCCAGCGTCGATGCGAAGCAAGGCTTTGTCCGCCTTCCGCCTGCGAGCGCGAAAACGAAGATCGGCCGACGCGTCACTCTCGCGGAAAGCCCGGCGCTCGCGCTCTTGCTCGACGCGCTCAAGCCGAGCGACGCCGAGGGATCGATATTTGGGCAGACAGAAGCGGGCATCCAAATGACCCGAGCTCGCCTGATCAATAAGTACGGCGCACCTAAGTTCACGTGGCAGCAACTGCGGCGCACGTGCGTCACGTTCGCTTGGAACATGCCCGTTGCGAGCCCGCACACGGCAGCGAAGCGTTCAGAGCACAGCCTCGCGATGGCGGAGTCGCGCTACGCGGGTCGAGTGCAAGTGCCAAAGACTGCGCGCACGTTGGAAGGTGCAATGCAGATCGCGCCCGAGATTGAGCGCGTGATCAAAGCGGTCAAAGCCCGAGACATGGACTGGGCGCCCTTATGGAACGCGCCGCGCAACGCTCACGGCGCCGCGCTCTAGACGAGCTTGGGAGCGTCGACCCCGATCGCGGCACACGCGCGCCTATACTCTGCAAGCTCGCTCCGCATGGTGGCCGCGGCTTGGCGCTGGCTTGCTTGATCGGTCGAGCGCGGCGGTGCTTGCTCAGCCGCTCGAGGCGTCGGGACCGGCGTGGGTCGCGCTTTCGCAAGCACTTCATCGGCCGATGAGCCGAACGCAACGATGCGCGCTCCGCTGCTGTCGCGACGCACAACCGCGTAAACGTCTGCGACGTCTACTCGCTGCAAAGTCACGACGTGGTCGCCGTGCTCGACGGGAGCGTTCGATAAGAGACGCGCGCGATCTTCGGAACGTAGGCCAATCACAGGGACACTAGGCTTCATCCCGCCATCCTAACAGGCGGATTCGCTACCACGTTGCGCTCGATCGCCGTGGGACCCAAGCGCTGCGTGGGCAGGTTGGCCGCGAGCTCTATCGAGAGCTGCGGACCGTGCTAAACAACGGGCCCGACAAACCGCAAAAGCGGTAGCCGAAAGAGTAGCCGGAAAAGCGATCCGTTCAGATCGCCTAGTAAGTAGTTGAATTCGTTTAGCTCTCGTAGCTCAGTTGGATAGAGCAGCGGCTTCCTAAGCCGTTGGTCGGACGTTCGAGTCGTCCCGGGAGCGCTGAGTTAACAGATGGTTAGGTGGGGTGTCGGGCGCCGGAAGTAGAGCGTGGCCCCCTGAATGGCCCCCTGAATCCGCGCGAAGGGCGTCGAGACTCGGCCGGACAGTGCAGCCAGCGGCACTTGAAGGAAGGTGCTGCGCTCCGCATCCTGCCGCCCGCCCGCAGCGGGACATGGAGAGCGTTGGAGCAATGCGATCTGCACGGATGAACCTGATAGTTGGCTTGGTCTGTTGCGCGTGCGTCGGCGCTTGCACTGTCACGGCCGAAGGGACGCTTGACGTAGGCGACAAGGACTCGCGAGGCGTAGGCACAGGGTTGGACGGCGGGCCGGTCTCGCTCTTGCCCGGTCCCGGTGATGCTGGTTCCGACGCTGCCATGCACCCAGATGCGGAGGCTGGCGCGGATGCAGGGGCGCTCCCTGCTGACGGTGGTGAGCTCGTCGACGCGGGCGCGCCGGATCGAGACGGCGGCGATTGCGGCGACGCGACCAGCGACGCAGACAACTGCGGCGCGTGCGGCTACGCGTGCGTGAACGGGCGTTCGTGCGTGGACTCGCGCTGCACGCCAGCTTGGCAGGCGATCTCTGCGGTCGGTGCCCCGCAGCCGCGGAACGGACATGCCGCGGTCGCTCTCTCAGGGAAGTATGTCGTGCTTGGTGGAACACTCGCGGCCGCGGGTACAGGCCCGGCGGTAGCGAGCGCCGGTCGCTACGATCCAGCCACCGATACGTGGGATGCGTTTCCCTCGCTCGCGCAGGCGCGCTGCCTGCATTCGGCGGTCGCGATCAAACCCGAGGGAGCTGACACGCACCTTCTAGCGTTCGGAGGCCTCACAGATTGCAGCAATGGAACCACCGTTGGGCCAGGGCTTGAGGTCAGCATCGACGGGGGCGCTTGGCAGG
>JAYUYY010000809.1:0-3607 GCA_043752225.1 Sandaracinaceae bacterium
AGGCACCCGCGAAGTCGAGCGTCTCGAACAGATTGCGGGTCTGGAACGTGAGCGCGTCGATCTCGAGCGGCCGCGATCGCACGGCGCGCGCGAGCTCCATGATCCGCTCCGCGAGCTGCACGCGCTCACGTCCGTGGTGCGGGCCAGAGAGCACCTCGTGGCGATAGCGAAGCACCTCCGCCAGCGCTTTCGGCGCTGCGATCGCTTCGGCGATGCGCACCGCTTGCACCGAGAGCGCGTCGGCGACCGCGAACGGCTTTGCGTAGCGCACCGCGAGCGCGAGCCGCGCCAAGACCAGCGCGCGCAGCTCTGTCTCCGCTGTGCCCAACACCGTATTCGCTTCGCTCAAGAGCGCGATGTCGATCGAATCGATCGCCAGGACCTCGCGAAAATCACCCGTCCCTACGCCGTGGCCCGAGCGACCGAGCGCCGCGCGCGCGAACAGCTCGGGTTGCTGAACCGCGCGCGCCGCATCGGCCGCGACCACGAAGCGCTGCTGCACGGTCGCGGCATCCTCGCTCGTGCCCCACGCAGCCTCGGCTTGCGCGAGCATGATCTCGCAGGCGCGCTTGGGATCGGGTTGCGAGATCATCGCGAACGCGCGCAGCGCCCGATCGTAGTGCGCGACCGCATCTTCGTACGCCATGCGCGCATTGGCTTGCTGCCCGGCCAAATGACAGAAGCGCACCGCGCTCTGCGCCCCGCCGTCGGCGACACCGAGCGCATAGTGATAGGCGATCTGACTGACGTCGGTGCTCGGGTTGCGCAGCGTCGTAGCCTCGAGCGCCTCGGCCAGGCGCCGGTGCAAGCGCGTGCGCTGCGCGATCGTGAGGTCTCGGTACACGCTCTCGCGCGCCAGGTCGTGCGCGAACGCAAAGCGCAGCGCGGGATCGAGCGCCGCCACCACGAGCCCGACCGCTTCGGCTTCGCTCAGGGATTCGAGCACGACGTCTTTGCTCTCGGAAGCGCGCGCCGGATCCGTAGCGCGCACCAAGACGGCCAGCTCGAGATCGCTGCCCGCGACCGAAAGCAGCTGCAGCACGTCCTGACACGGCCGCGACAAGCGACCGAACTGCCAGCGCAAGAGGTCGCGCACGCGCTGCGGCACCGGCAAGCCCTGCGCGAGATCCGTCACGTCGAGCTCGCCGTGCGCGGTCAGCTTCGCGAGCTCGGACACGAACAGCGCGTTGCCCGCCGTCGCGGCGAGCACCGCATCTACGACAGCCGGCGCGGCTCGCTTCGCAGCGGCGCCTTCGAGCAACAGACGCACCGCTTCGCGACTGAGGCCCTGCAGCTCGATCCGCTCGGTAAACGCTTGACGCGCGCCCGTCGCCAGCACGCGCGCGAGCGTGCGCTCCGGCCGAGGCGGATCGCGAAACGCCACCACCAGGTGAATGCGCGCGCCGTGCAGCGCGGTGATCAAGTAGTCGAGCAGCAAGAGGCTCGCTTCATCGGCCCACTGCGCGTCGTCGATCACGAGCATCAGCGGCTGCGCTTGGCTCACCTGTAGCAAGAGCAAGCCGATCGCGTCGAAGAAGCGCATGCGCGCCTCGGCGCGATTGAGATCCGCGCTGGCCAGCGCTCGAGTCGGCAGCGCGAGCTCTGCGACTTGCGCCAGCTCTTGATGCTCGGCACAGATCGCCTGCGCAATGGCATGCGTGAGCGGTGCGGTCAGCAGCCCGCGCATGATCTGAAGCCACGGCCAATACGGCGTCGCGCCCTCGCGATCGATGCAGCGCCCGACGTGCGGGTCGAGCTCCGCACGCGCGGCCTCGAGCGTGAGCTCGAGCGAGAGACGCGTCTTGCCGATGCCCGCTGCGCCGGTGATGAACGACACGCGCAGCTCGCCCTGACGCGCCGCGTTCATCGAGGCCAACAGCGTCGCCATCGCGTCATCGCGATCGACGAAGTCCTTCACCGGCATCGCGGGCGCTTGCGCGCTCGAGCACGCCGGTGCGCCGGCTTGCGGCGCGTACGCGACTTGCTCGACGAAACGAAAGCCTTGGCCGCGCACGGTGCGGATCGTGCGATCGGCCGTATCGGTGTCGCCGAGCGCGCGCCGCAAGTCGCGTAGCGCGCTGAACAGCGCCAGGTCACTGACAGAAATGTTAGGCCACAGCGTGTCGAGCAGCTCCCGTTTGGAGACAACACGATCGCGGTTGCGCATCAGGTGAACGAGCAGCCCGAACGGCTTGGGCTGAATCTTCACAGGGCTGCCACGCAAGAGCAGCTCGCCCGCTCCTTCGTCGAGCTGGAAGTCCCCGAACTGAAACCTCAATTCCGCCATACAGCGAAGCCGATTCGAGCCCCTCGCAGCGACCCCTTGGCCGCTGGTCCTAGCAGCTATACACGAACGAGCGATGAGCCTACCGCGTCATTTGAGTAGCCGATCAAGTCATGCGACGCGCTTCGCCATGGCCCCCCTTATTCGGCTACCGAGGAGGGTTGCGGGTCCGAGCGCTCGACCGCCGCTCCGTTGCCATTGCGTTTGTCATACCCTGCGACCATGTCTCGATTACAACCGTTGGCGCGTTATGCCTGCGCGGCGCTGGCAGTGACTCTCGGATGCTCGACTCAGGACACCGGACCGATCAGCCCAGCGCCCAACACTGGAGCCAGCCACGAAAGCATCGCAGGTGCCGCGGGCACGGCAGGCCATGCAGGCCAAGCAGGCACGAGCAGCCCAACCGGCACCGGTGGCAGCAGCGATCCGAGCCGCAGCGATGCGAGCGTGGTCGATCCTACGGCTGCGTCGAGCGGTGGCGCAGGCGGCGGCATCTCGACCGGTGAGGTCACCGCGCCCGTTGGCGACGCTTGTCTCGGCTCGACGGCCGACACCACGCATCACTCCGCGCATTGCGGCGCGTGTGGCAGCGCGTGCGCGCCGTTCGTGCTCGCCTCCGGTCTCGACTGGCCGATCGGCATCGCGCTCAACGCGACCACCGCGTTTTGGATCACGACCGGCAACGACGCGCATGTCATGAGCGCGCCGCTCGCGGGTGGTCCCGCGACCGTTCTCGCCGCTGCGCAGCCCTGGCCGATGAGCATCGCCCTCGATGCGACCCACATCTACTGGGCGGGCTACGGCACCCTCTTCAAGATGCCGCTCGAAGGCGGCGAGCCCACGCGCTTGGTGTTGACGCAGATCGACGCGCACTCGATCGCGCTCGATCGCGCATTCATCTACTGGGCCGATCAAGGCGACGGCACCGTCGGCACGATCCGCAAGGTCCCGCTCGAGGGCGGCGAGCCGATGACGCTCGCGACGATTCACAACAGCTCACCTCAGTCGATCGCCGTCGACAGCACGCACGCGTACTGGGTCAACAGCAACAACAGCAACGACAGCGTCGTGATGAAGGTCCCGCTCGCAGGCGGCGAGCCGATCACGCTCGCATCGGGAACGAGCAGCGCCTTCGCGATCGGCCTCGATGCAACGCACGTGTACTGGGTCGCGCACGACAGCGTCGGCGACTTGTTCGGCACGAGCATCGCGGCCGTCGTGATGAAGGTGCCGCTCGCAGGCGGCGAGCCCACGACGCTCGCGACCGGAACGCACTTGCCGCAGTCAATCACCGTCGATCGCGTGAGCGCGTACTGGACCAAT
>JAYUYY010000810.1:0-3599 GCA_043752225.1 Sandaracinaceae bacterium
GCTTGGCGTTGCGCGTCGTCGAAGTACGCCGGAACGGTGATCACCGCTTCGGTCACCTTCTCGCCGAGGTAGCTCTCGGCGATCGAGCGCATGGTCTCGAGGATCATCGCGGAGACTTCAGGCGGCGTGTACAGCCTGTCGAGCACTTTGACTGCGGCGTCGCCGCGGTCGGTCGCTGCGATCTCGTAGGGCACGTGATCGACCTGGCGCTTGGTGGTCGGCGAGTTGAACGGCTGACCCATCAAGCGTTTGACGCCGTAGATGGTGTTCTGCGCGTTCGTGACGGCTTGGCGTTTGGCGACTTGGCCAACGCGACGCTCACCGGACTCGGTGAAGCCGACGATCGAAGGCGTGGTGCGTGCGCCTTCAGTGTTTGGAATCACGACGGGCTCGCCGTTTTCGACGATGGCTACACAGCTGTTCGTTGTGCCTAAGTCGATGCCGACGATCTTGCCCATTTATTCTCCCTTGCCTTCGCGACCGTTGGTGTCGGCGTCTGACTTGGACGACGTGCCGTCCGCGCTCGCAGGGGCTCCCGCCGGCGGTGCTTTGCTCGGCGAGCCGGGGCCTGCGGCGGGCGTCGGCGCAACGGACAGCTTCTTGTCGTCGCTCGGCTTGCGCGCGACGACCACCATCGCGGCGCGCACGAGGCGTTCGCCGAAGCGATAACCAGGCGCGACCTCGGCCAGGATCGTGCCGGGTGCTGCGTCGTGCGACTCCTTTTGTTGGATCGCCTCGTGGACCGCCGGATCGAAGCGCTCGCCGACGGTCTTCACGCGCGAGAGCCCAATGCGCTCGGCGGTGTCTTCGAACAGCTTGAGCACCATGCGCACGCCTTCGATGATCGAGGTGGCGTCCGCGGTGGTCGTCGCGGCCTGCACGGCGCGCTCGAGGTTGTCGAACACCGGCAAGAGGTCGCGCACGATGTCGTGCGCGCCTTTCTTCTGTGCGTCCTCGAGCTCGCGGCGCGCGCGCTTCCTGTAGTTGTCGAAGTCTGCGGCGGTGCGCAGCAGCTGCTCGCGGTTCTTGTCGCGCTCGGCCGTGACCCGCTCGAGCTCGGTTCCGATCGGCGTTACTTCGGCTGCGCTGGCACTTTCGGTCGGAGCCGCTTCACTGGCGCCGGCCGCGCCGGGCTCGGTTGCGGGCGCGTCAGCCGCCTTGGAAGGATCAGAGGAGGGCGTTTCGTCGTTGGGCATCACAGCGTTTTCCAAGAATCGCGAGAATCGAATCAGCAAGAGCGAACCGACAGGATACCGATGCCAAAGAGCTGGAACAACACAAGGAATGGATTGTTTGGGAGAACCGCGACCATGCGCAGCGCGTGATCATTGGTCGGGAATTGGACCACAAAAAGCGGACGGTGGGAGGTTGCGAGCGTGCGTGAATCGGGCTCGTCGTTGTCGTGGCTGCTCCCCTTCGGCCTCTTGATGTTCGCGGTCATCTGCGTGCCGGTGCGTTTGCTCGAGCCGGAAGGGCTGCCGCGCTATCGCGCCCTACGCCAGGAACGCGAGCAAGTGCGAGCCAGCAACGAGAAGCTGCGCAGCGAGGTCGAGCAGCTGCGCGTGAACGTCGAGCGGCTGCGCACCGACCCCGAAGCGCTCGAGCGCATCGCGCGCGTTGAGCGGGGTATGATCCGCAGCCACGAGATCCTGTTTCAATTTCAAGATTGAGCAGTCGCGCTCGCTTTGGCGCGAGAGCGGCTTACGTCCTCGGAAAAATCCTCACAATACAGGAAGTATTGCTCCGGTTTTTCCTGCGGGCGCGCTCGCTCTCGCACCAAATCGAACGCGACTGCGGCTCGGCCGTGCATTGGGTTGAGGATTTTTTGACCGGGCTGGGTGCTCGCCTGTACCCAGGAGCACGCCCCCTGCTCGTGCTCCATTCACGGGGCCTGCTCGCAGTGGTCGTGCGAACGGACCGATGACCGCTTTGGTGCAAGCCGCGTTGACGTTGCGTCGCTCTGCACGGGCCTCGCTCGGTCACTTGGCCGTGGCGGTGTTCGGGTTGCTCGTGCTGCTCGGGCCGTTTCGACAGCGCGACGCGCTCGGTCTGGAGCACGCGGTGCTCGGGCTCGCGTGGCTCGCGGTCGCGATCACGCGCGGCACCGGTCGCATACGCGCACGGTCGGGTGCCGGCGCCGCGGGCTTCATCGATCTCGAGCTGGCGCTGCTCATGCTGCCGATGGCGCATGCGCTCTTGCAGACGTTTGGCGGCTTGCTCTCGCCGTTCTATCCGGCCTTGTACGTGCTGGTCGCGTTCGTCGCGGCGGTGGCAGAGCGCAGTGTCGCGGGCGGGTTCGTGCTTTCGGCGATCGGCTACGAAGCGCTGCTGTACTTCGTGACCGAAGGGCACACCGATCCCAAGCCATTCGCGCTGCACGCGGCGTTTCTCACGCTGTTCGGGCTGCTCAGCGCGATCTTCACGCAAGCCGAGATCACGCGCGTGCGCCGCGAGAACGAGCGCGAGCTGAAAGACGAAAAGCAGCGCGTGCGCGACGACGCGCGGATGTTCCGTTTGGTCGCGACGCCGACCGAAGCGAACGTCAGCGATGAGGAGCGGCTCACGCGCTCGAGCGTGGAAGAAGTGCGGCAGGCGCTGTACTTCAACCTCGATCTGCTGAAGCGCACGATGCAGCTTCACACCTGCGCGCTTTTGCTTGCCGAGACGCGCGCGGGCGATGTCCGCGAGCCGCGTGATCCGCGCGCTGGCGACAAAGCGAGCGAGCCGCTGCGGATCGCGGAGCTCTCGACCGACAGCGATCACATCGCGAGCGGGCCCTTTGCTCCGGGTGCGGGCGCGGTCGGCGCTGCGTACCAGCGCGGCGTGACGATGACGCTCGAGCACCTGCGCGAGGGCTACGGCGGGCTCTGCTATTACCAGCGGCCAGCGACCGTGCGCGCGTTCATGGCGGTGCCGGTGGTCGAGCACGGCAAGGTGCGCGGCGTGCTGTGCGCCGATCGACTCGAGGACCGGCCGTTCACGCCGGCCGAAGAGCAAGTGCTCAGCGCGTCGATCGCGTACCTGCTGCGCGCGCTCGAGAACGAGCGCTTGTTCGTGCAGCTCGAGCGCAGCAAGCGCGAGCACGCGGTGCTGCACAAAGCTTCGCAAGCGCTCGGCGCGGCGCAGGACGAGTCGGCCGTGCTCGACGCCGCGCTGTCCGCGGCTTCGGAGATCGCGCCCTACGATTTTGCGGCGGTCACTTGCTACGACGTCGAGACGCGCACCCATGCAGTGCGGCGCGCGGTCGGTGAGCGGGCTTCGGAGCTCACGAACCTGACCTTCCGCGACAACACCTCGCTGACCGCGATGGCGGTGAAGAACCGGCACTACTTGCCGTATCGAGGCGAGTTCGATGCCGCCAGCCAAGTCGTGTACACGCGCAAGCACAGCCTCGCGGGCATGCAATCGCTCTTGATCCTGCCGCTGGTCGTGCGCGATACGCCGATCGGTACATTCGCGCTCGCGGCGAGCCGGCGCGATGCGTTCGGCAGTCATGTGCGGCCGACGCTGACCGTGCTCGCCAACCAGCTCGCGGTCGCGCTCTCGAACGCAGCATCGGTGAAGCGCCTCGAAGAGCTCGCGACCACCGATGGGCTCAC